>NZ_JBFUCJ010000117.1:0-21568 GCF_056405295.1 Variovorax sp. P1_H2
CGGCAACACGCTGTCGGTGGTGTCGAACAACGTGGTGATCTTTCCAAGCGTGATCAAGTCGTTGTCGTTCGACATGCCCGGCGATTTCACGCCCATAGCGATCGTTGGCGCCACCCCGATGGTATTGGTGGTCAATCCGGCGCGAGTTCCGGCCACCAACAGCAAGGAGTTCATCGCCTTGCTCAAGAGCAAGCCGGGGGAACTCAACTTCGCATCGGGCGGCAACGGCACGATCCTGCACTTGGCGACGCAGCTTTTTCTGGAGGAGGCAGGCGTGTCCGCCAGGCACATTCCTTACAAGGGCGTCGGCCCGATGGTGGCTGGCCTGATCGGCGGGCAGGTCGACTTCGGGACCGCCGCGCTGCCCAGCGTGCAACCGCACATCAAGAGCGGCGCGCTGCGCGCCATCGGCATGTTGACCGCGCAGCGCACACCCGCGGCGCCGGACATTCCCACTTTTGCCGAACAAGGATTGCCGAACTTCGTCGTCGACGCCTGGTTCGCGGTCATCGGGCCCAAGGGCATGAGCCCCGCCAGCGTTGCAAAGGCCCACGATGCAGTAGTGGCCGCCTTCGCGGACCCGGCGGTCAAACAGGCGATGACCAACCAGGGCAACACCATCAGCATCAGCACGCCTGAGCAGGCGCAAGCCGCGTTCCGCAGCGAAATGACCAAGTACGCGGCCTTGGTCAAGAAGGCGGGCATCGAGCCGGAATAGGACCCGATTCGTCTCCTCGGTGGTTTTGCGCGCTCGTGCTATGTCAATCGCAGCTTCCGGGATGACCTAGTGGACGAACATCTTCCGATGAAGGCGCCGTAGCGACCACCATATGCTGATCGCAACGAATGGAATTGCCAGCGCAGCCGTCGTTTCCGGTGACATCGGCCAGCCGATCTTCTGGGCGCCCTTGGCAAGATAGCTTACGAGGCCGACGATGTAGTAAGTAATGGCCGCAACCGAGAGTCCTTCCACAGTGGCCTGCAGCTTCAGCTGAAGGTCCTGCCGGCGGTTCATGGCTTCCAGGAGCGCCTGGCTGCTTTGCTGCTGTTCGATCTCCACGCGAGTGCGCAACAGATTGCTCATTCTGGAGACGCGCTGGGACAGCGAATCTTGTCGCCTGGCCGCCCATTCGCACGTTTTTCGCGCCGGGGTCAGGCGTCGGTCCATGAACTCGGCAATGCTCTGGAGACCATTCAGCCTTGCTTCGGAGATCTGTGCGATGCGCTGGTCCAGCAACTCGAAATAAGCGCTGCTGGCAGAAAGTCGTGAATGCGTGGCTGCATGCTGGCTCTCGACCTCCCCGGCGAGGCGGGTGAGCCGATCCAGCAGGGCCGGCTCCGCGTCGCGTTCAGCGCTGCGAATGGCTTGCGCGAGAGCTGCCAACCCACCTTCGGCGCTGCCTAGAGCCTCGCCTGCTTGCCGTGCTGCTGGCAGTCCAAGGAGGGCCGCCATTCGATACGTCTCGATCTCAAGAATCCGCTGCACCAGTCGGCCGAGTCGACGAGGCTGCAGCTCGTCCGCGAAAAGCAAAATGCGGGAAGACCCGTCCGCGTGAATGGCGAAGTCCGTATACACCTGCGCTTGTTGATCCGCTACGCTGGAACCCACCAGGGTTTGCTCATTGAGCATCTCCGTGACGAAGACGTCCCCGACACTTCCGCGCTCCGCAAATACCCAGAGATTGAGGCTGCAGAGACACTGTCCAGGAAGCCCGCCGAGCCAGTCCTGAGGCACGGCATTGATTGCACTGGCCGGCAAGCGAGGATGGTGTGTTCCGACCGGCACATTCATCGTGAATGTCCATGTGACGAACTCCGTGTGCAGTTCCCAGCGCAAGCGAAGCGATCCGAAGTCGACCCGCAAATGGGTCGTCTGCTCGTCAGGTGGCGTCAAGTGATGGTCGCGCAACAGCCTGGCAAGATGCGCTCGGCTTTGAGCGCGCTGCGTTGCATCCGCTAGCATCACGACATGCGCAATGCTCAAGGCGCCTGTCAGCGCTTCCGGCGGCCGGGCATGGACTTCGTTGTACAGTTCCGCGCGCTGTGGATGTTGGGTGAGGCGACTGATAGGGGGCATGAGCGACGAGTGAGAGATCGGGCGACGCCCAGTGTCGTAAGCATACGATTTCTCGTGAGGGCTCCATCCACCGTCCCCATCGGAGCTCGGGGATCAGGGAGCAGCACCTGAACGCAGCCGGCACCATCCGGCGGAGAAGGCCGTGTTGGGGTGATCGTCCTTTCGGTGCAGAAAGATACGGTTTGCTCCGAGAGCCTTTGCAGGCGCGGGTTTCGGCACGTCGGCCCACCGTCTGGAGCGCTTCCACAAGGTGGCCAACGACGGCGATGTACAGTCCGCCGACAGCCTGAATTGGTCGGTCATGTCCACTTATGTCTATCGCTTCGTCGGTCTGGAAACCCTGCCCGGTCGCCTGACGGACTTCGATCTCTCAGCAGTTCTTCCAGCTTGGCACCGGTGACGTCGAGGCGATTCGCCAGCGGTTCCGATCAGACCGCAGGGTCGCAGGGTCGCAGGCGCGCTGCAGCTGCTATTCCTTCGTGCGTGCGGCCGCCCGATGGACCGTTTTGCCGTGCTGCCGCGCAACCTGCTGCGGTACGTGGCCGAAACGCTGCAGGCATCGCCACTGACGATCGCGAGCCTACGCAGCCTCTACGAGCGCCGCCCGACGCTGTACGAGCATCAGCAGTGGGCCAGGGACTACCTCGGCCTGAGGGACCTCGATCCGACGGCGGAAGCCGCCCTCGTGGCCATGCTGGCGCTTCACGCCGCCGAGGCCGCGCACGCCGACGAACTGGTCACGTCGGCGTGCCATTGGCTGTATGACCACCGCATCCTGATTCCCGGCGAACGCCGTGTTCAGGACTGGGCCCGAGACGCGTTCGCCGCGATCGAGGCCAGCGTCAGCAACGCGATTGCCAGCGAGGTCTCACCCGCTGCGATACGCCACTGCCTTGAATCGGCGCACAGCCAGCGCGCCGACGCGGGCTGCTCTCATCTCGAGTGGCTCAAGACCCCCTCCAAGCGCCACGGCCTGAACACGGTCACCGAGATGCTGGAGAGATCAGCTACCTCAAATCGCTTGCGCGAGGTCGATCGGCTCAAGTCGGAGCCTAGGCACATCATGTCATTCGATGGGTCCGGGAATCCAGGGGAAGCCCACGGACCTGGAAGAGGCACGATGAAGAGATTGGCCTCCCGCCTGGGGCATCGATGCATTAGTCTTGGTTTCCGCTCAGAGCCCACCGAAAGCCGCAGTGATGAAAACGCCTTGGTTGCTGGGCCTGCTTGCCAGCTTGGCCACGCCGATGGCGATGTGCCAGCCCAATCCCACCCTGCTGGGCAACAAGGGTGCATTCATCGCCGATGTGCTGCGGCAGATGACACTCGATGAAAAGATTGGCCAGCTTCGCCTCATCAGCTTCGGCCCGCTGATGTCGGCGCCGCAGCTTGCTGAGGAAGTGGCCGCCGGCCGCGTCGGTGGCTCCTTCGGCGTCGTCAGTCGCCCAGAGCAGCGGCCACTTCAGGAGGCGGCTATGCAACAGAGTCGGATGAAGATCCCGATGCTTTTTGCCTATGACGTGATCCATGGCCACCGCACCACCTTCCCGATCGGCCTCGGCCTCGCGTCGAGCTGGGATGTGGAAGCGGTTCGGCTGACCGCGCGCGTCGCCGCGCAAGAGGCCAGCGCCGACGGCATCGATTTCACGTTTGCGCCGACCGTCGACATCGCCCGCGACCCCCGCTGGGGCCGCACCTCAGAAGGTTTCGGTGAAGACCCGTACCTCGTGTCGGAGATGGCGCGCGCGATGGTCAAGGGCTTCCAGAACGATTCGGTCGCCAAGCCGGACAGCCTCATGGCGTCGGTCAAACACTTCGCGCTGTACGGCGCCGTCGAAGGCGGGCGCGACTACAACATCGTCGACATGAGCCCGATGCGCATGTACAACGACTACCTACCGCCGTACCGCGCGGCCATCGACGCGGGTTCGGGCGGTGTGATGATCGCGCTTAACGCCATCAACGGCGTGCCGGCCGCGGCGAACACCTGGCTGCTGCAGGACCTGCTGCGGAAGGAGTGGGCCTTCAAAGGAGTGACGGTAAGCGACCACGGTGCCATCGCCGAACTGCTGCACCACGGGGTGGCGCCTGACGAGGCCGAAGCCGCCAGGCTTGCAATCAAGGCCGGCGTCGACATGAGCATGGCCGACGAGATCTACATAAAAGAGCTGCCCGGCCTGGTGAAGTCGGGCGAGGTCAGCGAAGGCGAGATCGACAACGCAGTGCGTGAGGTGCTGGGCGCCAAGTACGACCTCGGCCTTTTCCGTAATCCGTTCCTGCGCATCGGCAAGGCCGAGGACGACCCGGCAGATCTCAAGGCCGACAGCCGCCTGAATCGCGCGCCGGCGCGCGACGTGGCCCGCAAATCGATGGTGCTCCTTGAAAACCGCAACCGCACGCTGCCGTTGCGCAAGACAGGAACGATCGCGCTGGTCGGACCGCTCGCAGATTCGCAGGTCGACATGCTGGGCGCGTGGTCGGCCCAGGGCGTACCGGCCTTGGCAGTGACCTTGCGTCAAGGCATAGCGGCAGTGATCGGCGACAAGGCGAGGCTCCTCTTCGCACGCGGCGCGAACGTCACCGAAGACAGATCGATTGTCGACTACATGAATTTCCCGAACGGGGAGGCGCAGGAGATCGTGCAGGATGGCCGCATACCGCAAGAGATGATCGACGAGGCCGTGGCCGCGGCGAAGCAGGCCGACGTGGTCGTGGCTGCCGTGGGCGAGTCGCGCGGCATGTCGCATGAGTCGTCGAGCCGCACGCGCCTCGATTTGCCGGAGAGCCAGCAGGCCCTGTTGAAAGCGCTCAAGGCGACGGGCAAGCCATTGGTGCTGGTGTTGATGAACGGCCGCCCACTGACGCTCGGCTGGGAGAAAGCCAATGCCGACGCGATGCTGGAGACCTGGTTCGCCGGCACCGAAGGCGGCAATGCCATCGCCGATGTTCTCTTCGGCGACGCCAATCCATCGGGGAAACTGCCGATCTCACTGCCTCGCTCGGTGGGGCAGATCCCGACGTACTACAACTTCCCGCGCCTCGGCCGGCCTTTCACGCCCGGTAAGCCCGGCAACTACACCTCGCAGTATTTCGACGAACCGCAAGGCGCGCTGTACCCCTTCGGCTATGGCCTGAGCTACACCGACTTCGCACTATCGAATCTGGCCCTGTCGTCGCGCACGGTGCGAAAGGGCCGTACGGTCGAGGCGAGCGTCACCGTGAAGAACAGCGGCGACCGCGCCGGCGAAGCGGTGGTGCAGCTCTACATCCAGGACGTGGTCGCTTCGGTCGTGCGCCCGGTCAAGGAGCTCAAGGGCTTCCGCAAGCTGATGCTGCAACCGGGCGAGACGCAGGTGGTGCGCTTCCGGATCGGCGAGACGCTGCTGAGCTTCTACAACCAGCAACTCAAGCGCGTCGCGGAGCCCGGCACTTTTAACGTGCAGGTGGGGCTCGACTCACGCGATGTACTGCAGGAGAGTTTCGAACTGCTGCCCTGACGTCTGGAGTGAGGTGCGGGGTCAGCGCCTTCGTGTCACTGACCACCTTAAACGCACTGCACAGCAAGCGTTCGTTCGCTATGGTGGTTGGCACTGCCCTCCCCTTGCGGCAGCGCAAACGTGGACAGAAGCACTTTACGTAATTGTGACTGCCGTCCCCGGCAGACAGTTTAGGCCCCGAGTAGTGATGTCGCATCGTTGCCCGATCCGGGAATCTGATGTTGGCCGCGTATTACCGACCCCCACCCTATTTGCAGTGAAGCGCTTGGCCCGTCGATGGTGTCTCGCGCATTCGTGCAGCTTGCTGCCGCCTGAACTCCCGGGTCGAGCGAATTTCAGCGACGAGTCGGATGCGCCTCGTTGAAGTGCTCGAAGGCCGCCGGCAGCTGCGCCAGTACAGCTGTGCACCAGGCAGGTCCATGCGCGCCACGTAGTCGCGTTTGAAGGAGTTGACGAAGCTCTCGGTCATGCCGTTGYTCTATGGGCTGCAGGCGGGTGTGTTGATGGGCTTCTGGCCCAGCGAGCATGCCCTGCGCCCGCGTGTCCGCCGACATGTTGGCCCTACCGTTGTCGCTCAGGAATCCCAGTCGACGGCCTGTGGGGACGGCTCCCACGCTCCAAAGCGCCGCTCCATCGGTTCGATGAGTATCTTCGGCATTGGCATGTCTGGCGAGGCGATTTCCTCGTCGATCTGGTGGACCGACTCCTGTCGACCACGCGGCTTTGAAATGAGACCTTTCGCGTGCAGGGTACCCAGGTCGCAAAGTCATGTCGCTTCCACACGTGCCCGTTCTGGAACTCGAAGGCACCGAGTAGTGCCAGGACCGCCTCTTTGTCGCATTCAATCGCATCGTTCGTTGCTCAACATGATGCGCGGTTTGCATCGTGACTCCTGATTGGGATCAAGCGTCGGGGCGCCTTTTCTCCCCGTGGTCGAGGGGTACGTGTGCGAGCAGAGCGACGTGCAAGGAGTGTGGTTCGGCGACGGATTCTGCGTGATGGCCAAGCCGCGAATCGCTGCAATCGCACAGGGCATCGACTTCCTGATTCAGTTGCGACGCAGCCACATTCTCTCGGCTCTAAATGCACGCGGGCGTAGCGCAAGAGTCGGTTATGGTTCGCCCCGTTTGTGACCAGAACCGAAAGCAACGACCCTTGATTTTTCATGTATTCAACAGGCTCATTTTTGGCAGCACGCCGACGTCATTGACCATCGCGCCGCACTGGGCACAAGCGCATTGCGAGCCGTCGTCTCCAACCGCGCTGTGAGACATCGCCAGTCGATTGGCTCAAGTGGCATCGCCGCGGTGCCAGCCGGCTGAGGCGCCCCTCATCCCTCTGTATTCGAGAGAAAGAACTTTCACRCCATGTTCCGCACCCTGCTCAAGTCCAAGATCCACCGTGTCGCCGTCACCGACTGCGAGCTGCACTACGAAGGCTCCTGCGCCATCGACGAAGACCTGCTCGACGCTGCCGGCATGGCCGAGAACGAGCAGGTCCACATCTGGAACATCAACAACGGCGAGCGCTTCGTGACCTATGCGATCCGCGGCGAGCGCGGCACCGGCATCATCTCGGTCAACGGCTCGGCCGCGCGCCGTGCAGCGGTGGGCGACCTGATCATCATCGCGGCCTTCGGCCTGGTGCCCGAGGAGCAGGTGGCGGCGCATCGGCCGAAGCTGGTCTTCGTCGACGACGCCAACCGCATCAAGGAAGAGCGCGCCCACATCCCCGTGCAGGCCGCCTCGGGCGAAGCCGTCGCGGCCTGAGGTCGGGCGCGGAGAAGCTCGCCATGTCATCGCTTTCCGCCGCCGATGCGGCCACCCCCTACGGCACGCTGCCCCCGGCCTCGCCGCCGTCGGCCCGCAAGCCGCTGAGCCTGCCGCGCCTGGCCGACATGCATGCGCGCGGCGAGAAGATCGTCATGCTGACCGCCTACGACGCCACCTTCGCGGCCGTGGCCGATGCCGCGGGCGTCGAATGCCTGCTGGTCGGCGACTCGCTGGGCATGGTTTGCCAGGGGCTGTCGAGCACCGTGGGCGTGTCGCTGGCCACCATGCGCCATCACACCGAAAGCGTGGCGCGCGGATTGCGCCGCACCCAGGGCACGGCCTGGCTGATCGCCGACCTGCCCTTCGGCAGCTACCAGGAGTCGCGCGAGCAGGCGCTGCACAGCGCGGTCGAGCTGATGCAGGCCGGCGCGCACATGGTCAAGCTCGAAGGCGGCGGCTGGACCACCGACACGGTGCGCTTCCTGGTCGAGCGCGGCATCCCGGTCTGCGCCCACCTGGGCCTGACGCCGCAAACCGTCCATGCGCTGGGCGGCTACCGCGTGCAGGGCAAGGGCAGCGAGGCCTCGGCGCTGCTCAAGCAGCAGGCGCATGCGCTGCAGGACGCGGGCGCCGCGATGCTGGTGCTCGAGATGGTGCCCGCCGCGCTGGCGACCGAACTCACGAACGAACTGCGCCATTGCGCCACCATCGGCATCGGTGCCGGCCGCGGCACCGCGGGCCAGGTGCTGGTGCTGCACGACATGCTGGGTGTAGGCCTCGGCAAGATGCCGAAGTTCGTGCGCAACTTCATGGCCGATGCGCCCGGCATCGCGCAAGCCATGCAAGCCTACGTGCGCGCCGTCAAGGACGGCAGCTTTCCCGACGACCAACTCCACGCCTGGTAGGCGCATCGACCATGCACATCGCCCGTACCCTCCCCGAACTGCGCGACCACCTGGGCCGCTTCCGGCGCCCCGCCTTCGTGCCCACGATGGGCAATCTGCACGACGGCCACCTGGCCCTGGTGCGGCAGGCCAGGCCGCTCGGCGACGTCACCGTGGCCAGCATCTTCGTCAACCGGCTGCAGTTCCTGCCGCACGAGGATTTCGACACCTACCCGCGCACCTGGGACAGCGACTGCGAGAAGCTGCGCGCGGCCGGCTGCGACGTGCTGTTCGCGCCCGACGAGCGCGCGCTCTACCCGGAGCCCCAGACCTGCAAGGTGCATCCGGACGGCGCCCTGGCCGACATTCTCGAAGGCCACTTCAGGCCCGGCTTCTTCATCGGCGTCTGCACGGTCGTGATGAAGCTCTTCGCCTGCGTGCAGCCGAGCGTGGCCGTGTTCGGCAAGAAGGACTACCAGCAGTGGATGGTGATCCGCCACATGGTGCGGCAGTTCGCGCTGCCGATCGAGATCGTGGGCGGCGAGACCCGGCGCGCCGAAGATGGCCTGGCGCTGTCCTCGCGCAACGGCTACCTCAGCGAGACCGAGCGCGCGGAAGCCGTGCAGCTGACGCGCGCGCTGCACGCCATGGCGGAGGCGGTGCGGGCGGGCGAGCGCGACTTCGGCGCCATCGAGGCACGCGCAATGCGGGCGCTCGGCGAGCGCGGCTGGCAGCCTGACTACATGACGCTGCGCCGCCGCGCCGACCTGCAGGCACCGGCCGACGGAGAGCCGCTGGTCGCGCTGGCGGCTGCGCGGCTGGGAAGCACGCGTCTGATCGACAACCTCGAGATCCAGTCAGACAAATGAGGGACCGCACCCCAATGAATCGGCCGCACGATCTCACCGTCGGTGCCAACCAATCCTGGCAGCAACGCAGCCTGCACAGCGTCTGGCATCCCTGCACGCAGATGCAGCGCGCCGCCACGGTGCCGCCGCTGCCGATCGCGCGCGGTGAGGGCCCGTGGCTCATTGACCACGAAGGTCGGCGCTATTTCGACGCCACTAGCTCGTGGTGGGTAAACCTGTTCGGCCATGCCGACGCGCGTATCAACGCGGCCATCAAGGACCAGCTCGACCGCCTACCGCACGTGATGCTGGCCGGCTGCACGCACGCGCCGGCGGTCGAACTTGCGGAGCGCCTGTCGGCGCTCACCGGTGGCGCGCTCGGCCATTGCTTCTTCGCCAGCGACGGCGCCTCGGCGGTCGAGATCGCGCTGAAGATGAGTTTCCACCACTGGCGCAACCGCGGGCGCTTGGAAAAGCGGGAGTTCGTCTGCCTGCGCCATGGGTACCACGGCGAGACGCTCGGCGCCCTGGCGGTCACCGACGTGGCGGTGTTCCGCGACGCCTACGATCCGCTGCTCATGCGTGCCCACCAGGTGATGTCGCCCGACGCACGCCAGGCCGAGCCCGGCGAGACCGCGGTGGACGTGGCCGCGCGTGCCGCCGCCGAGCTGGAGGCACTGTTCGAAGCGCGCCATGCACACATCGCCGCGCTGATCATCGAACCGCTGGTACAGGGCGCCGCCGGCATGGCGATGCACGATGCAGCCTACCTGCGCGCGGTGCGAGCGCTGTGCGACCGCTACGAGGTGAGCCTGATCGCCGACGAGATCGCCGTGGGCTGCGGACGCACCGGGACCTTCTTCGCTTGCGAGCAGGCCGGGATCTGGCCGGACTTCGTCTGCCTGTCCAAGGGCATCAGCGGCGGCACCCTGCCACTGTCTCTGGTGATGACGCGCGACGAGATCTACGAGGCCTTCCTCGACGACGACGTTGCGCGCGGTTTCCTGCACTCGCACTCCTACACGGGCAATGCACTGGCCTGCCGGGCCGCGCTGGCGGTGCTCGACCGCTTCGAAGAGGACGACGTCCTGCAGCGCAACCGGCAGCGCGCTGCGGCATTGACTTCGGCGCTCTCGCCCTTGCAGAACGACCCGCGCGTTGAACACTTCCGCCAGCGCGGGATGATCTGGGCGTTCGATGTGCGGGAGACCTTCGTCGGTGAGCGCTTTGCCGAGCGCTTTCACTTGGCCGGCCGCGCGCGCGAACTGCTGATCCGACCGATCGGCCGTACCGTCTACCTGATGCCGCCCTATGTGCTGGACGACGAACTGGCAGCCTGGCTCGCGCAACGCGTGATGGCAACGCTGGACGCCACGGCCGACATCGAGAACGCCCATGCTGATCGACCACCTGAACCACCGACTGCGTGAGCGCGACGCCCAGGCGCTGCGAAGGCAGCGCCGCACGACCGAGTCCCCGTGTGCGCCGCACCAGCGGGTGTCCGGGCGCGACATGCTGGCCTTCTGCAGCAACGACTACCTGGGGCTGGCGAACCATCCGGCCCTGATCGAGGCGCTGGCCGAAGGCGCCCGCCGCCATGGCGCCGGCAGCGGCGCGTCGCATCTGATCAGCGGCCATTCGCGCGCCCATGTGCTGCTCGAGGACGAGCTCGCGCGCTGGCTGTCGCCCTGCATCCCGGAGGCAAGGGCGCTGAGCTTCTGCACCGGCTACATGGCGAACTTGGCGCTACTCACCGCCTTGGGCGATGCGAGCGCGACGATCTTCGCCGACAAGCTCAACCATGCATCGCTGGTCGACGGTGCGCTGCTGGCCAAGGCGCCGCTGCAGCGCTACCCCCACGGCCGGCTCGACCTGCTCGCCAGCCAGCTCAGGCTCTGCAGCACGCCGATCAAGCTGATCGTGACCGATGCCGTCTTCAGCATGGACGGCGACCTGGCCAACCTGCCGGCCCTTCTGGCGCTGGCCGAGGCGCACGACGCCTGGCTGATCATTGACGACGCCCATGGCTTCGGCGTGCTGGGCCCGCACGGCAGCGGCAGCCTGTCGCACTTCGGCCTGCGCAGCGAGCGCCTCATCTACATGGGCACGCTGGGCAAGGCCGTCGGTCTGGGCGGGGCCTTCGTGGCCGGCCATCCGAGCGTGATCGACTGGCTGGTGCAATCGGCGCGCAGCTACATTTACACCACGGCGGCGCCGCCGGCGATCGCGCATGCCGTGCTCACCAGCCTGCGCCTGATTGCCGGCGACAAGGGCGAAGAGCGCCGTGCCCGATTGGCGAAATCGATCGCCATGCTGCGCGATGGCCTCGCGACATTGACGCAGGAGCACCCCGGTATCGGTTGGCGCCTGGCCGATTCCGCCACCGCGATCCAGCCGCTGATCGTCGGCGACAACGCCGCGGCGCTGGACCTCGCGGCAGCGCTCGACGCCCAGGGCCTGTGGGTGCCGGCGGTCCGTCCGCCGACGGTGCCCATGGGCACTGCACGGCTGCGCATCACGCTGAGCGCCTCGCACACGCCGAAGGATGTGCAGGCGCTCCTCGATGGCCTGGCGCGGGCCGCCGGGACCCGATGATGAGCGCCGCAGCGATGCGTGGTTGCTTTGTCACTGGCACCGACACCGAGGTCGGCAAGACGCGCATCAGCGCCGCGTTGCTGCACTGGCTCGGCGAGCGCGGCCAGCGTTGCGCCGGCTACAAGCCGGTGGCCGCCGGCACGGAGGTGATCGATGGCGAGGACGTCAACGAGGATGTGCGCGCGCTGCGCGATGTGAGCTCGGTGGCGTTGACCGGTGCCGAGGTCGGACCGTTCCAGTTCGAGGCTGCCTGCGCACCGCACATCGCGGCGGCGCTCGAGGGCCGTTCGATCGAGCGCGCCGCCCTGCTGCAAGGCGCCCTGGCGCTCGCGACGCGCGCCGAGTATCTGATCGCCGAGGGCGTTGGCGGGTTTCGTGTGCCGCTCGGGCCGGACTTTGACAGCGCCGACTTCGCCATGGACCTGGGCTTGCCGGTCGTGCTGGTGGTCGGGCTGCGGCTCGGCTGCATCAACCATGCACTGCTCAGCGCCGAGGCGATTTGTGCGCGCGGTCTGCGACTGGCAGGCTGGGTCGCGAACACCGTCGATCCGGCCATGCTGCATCGCGACGACAACCTTGCCACCCTTCGCCATGAACTGCGGCGGCACTGGCAGACGCCTTGCCTCGGCGTGGTTCCTCGGCTGGCCAGCCCTGACCCTGCGGCGGTCGCGGCCCCCCTCGACGATGCAGCGCTGCGGACGCTGTTCGGGCTTTGAGCTACGCCCTCCTTTACGCGAAACACAACCCACGATTCGGATCCACATGACGACGAACACTATTTCTCTCTCCGCGCTGCGCCCTGCGCCTGCTCGCATCCCGACTCAGGCCGCAGCGCGCTGGCGCGTCGCAGAGGTAGAGGCCCTGTTCGCGCTGCCGTTCATGGATCTGCTGTTTCGCGCGCAGCAGGTTCATCGCGAACACTTCGATGCCAATGAGGTGCAGCTGTCCACGCTGCTGTCGATCAAGACCGGTGGCTGCGCGGAAGATTGCGGCTACTGCCCGCAGTCCGCGCATTTCGACACCGGCGTCGAGGCGAGCAAGCTGATGCCGCTGCAGGAAGTCGTCGAAGCGGCACAGGCGGCCAAAGCCCAAGGCGCCACGCGCTTCTGCATGGGCGCGGCCTGGCGCAGCCCGAAGGCGCGCGACATGGAGCGCGTGACCGACATGGTGCGCGAGGTGCGAGCGCTGGGCCTGGAGACCTGCATGACGCTGGGCATGCTAGAAGCGGACCAGGCCCGGGCCTTGAAGGATGCGGGACTGGACTACTACAACCACAACCTCGACAGCGCCCCCGAGTTCTACGGCAGCATCATCGGCACCCGCACCTACCAGGACCGGCTCGATACGCTGGCCCATGTGCGCGACGCCGGCATCAACGTCTGCTGCGGCGGCATCGTGGGCATGGGCGAGAGCCGTGCCCAGCGCGCCGGGCTGATCTCGCAACTGGCCAACCTCAAGCCCTATCCCGAGTCGGTGCCGATCAACAACCTGGTGCAGGTCGCCGGCACGCCGCTGGCCGGCACCGAGCCGCTCGACCCCTTCGAGTTCGTGCGCACGATCGCGGTCGCGCGCATCACGATGCCGACGACGATGGTGCGGCTGTCGGCCGGGCGCGAGCAGATGGACGAGGCGCTGCAGGCGCTGTGCTTTGCCGCCGGCGCCAATTCGATCTTCTACGGCGACAAGCTGTTGACCACGAGCAATCCGCAGGCCGAGCGCGACCGGGCGCTGTTCGAGCGGCTGGGGCTGAAGGCCCAGGGCCAACGATGAGCGCGGTGCTGGCGCCCCCGCCGAGCCCGCTCGGCCGTCCGATCATCGACACGGCGTTCCGCGTCGATCCCTATCCGACCTACGCCGCGCTGCGCGAGGCCGGGCCGATCCATTGGAGCGACGAGTTCTTCGGCGGTGCATGGCTGCTGACCCGCCATGCCGATGTCGAGGCGGTGCTTCGCGATGCCATGCGGTTCTCGGCGCAGCGCACCGGCGGCTGGGTCATGCAAAGCCCCGCGGCGCGCAGCGAGCTGAAGGATTTTCAGCAGCTCTTCGCGCGGGCGATGCTGTTCGTCGACGCGCCGGACCACACGCGCATCCGCGGCGTGCTCAACGCGGGATTTCGCAGCGACGTTCTGAAGCAGTTCGTGCCGGCCATCGAGCGGCGCGTCGACGCCTTGCTCGACGCCGTGGATGCCGACGAGGGCTTCGACTTCATGCAGGCGCTCGCGCGGCCGCTGCCGGCCGAGGTGATGGCGATGCTGATGGACATCCCCGCGGCCGACCGCAGCGACTTCATCGCCTGGTCCGATGATCTGGCGACCTTCATCGGCGCGCCCATCCCCTCGCTCGAGCAGGCACGGCGCGCACGCACCAGCCTGCTGGCAATGAGCGCCTATTTCGAACAGCTCGTGCCACAGCGTCGGAGCGCACTGGGCGACGACCTCGTGAGCCGGCTGCTGCGGGCCGAGGCGGCCGGCGACATCCAGACCGGCGCCGAGCTGCTCGCCCAGTGCGCGATGCTGCTGTTCGCCGGCCACGAGACCACGCGCAACCTGCTGGGCAACGGCCTGCAGGTGCTGCTCGCCGATCCCGACCCATGGCAGCGCCTGCAGCGCGAGCCCGCCCTGTTGCCGGGGGCGGTGCGCGAACTGCTTCGCTTCGACAGCCCGGTGCAGTACACCGGCCGCCGCGTCGCGGCCGATCTGGTGCTGCACGGCCGGCAGCTGCGCCGCGGGGATTTGGTGGTCGCGCTCATCGCCTCTGCCAACCGCGATCCGGTGCGCTACTCAGAGGCCGATCGCCTGGACATCGCGCGCCGCCCCGGCGGCTTGTTGTCGTTCGGCGCCGGGCCGCATGTGTGCATCGGCGCCAGCCTGACGCTGATGGAGGCTCAGATCGTCTTTGATCGCCTGCTGCATCGGTTCCCGCATCTGCGCCTGGTCGACGCCCAGCCGCGCTGGAGCGGCAATGCGGTGTACCGAGGGCTCAGCGCGCTGCCGGTACGTCAGTCTCCGGCCGCCGGTCTGCGCATCAGCATGCCGCGACGATAGGTCTCGGCAATGAGCATGCGCGGGCCCTCGGCTGTCACGATGCAGTACGTGCGCGACGCTTCGGTGTCAGGGAGCCCGCCGACCGCGCCCCAGAGCCGTTCGTACAGCACCGGTGACGCATCGAGGAACGAGCGGCGCACCCACAGGCGCGACAGCAGATGACCGATCGGCATGGCGCCAGCCTCGAGGTCGCGTTGCACATCCTCCGGCAGGCCCTCGAGCGCGATGTACGACAGGTTGTCCATCATCACCTGGCCGTGAGCGGCGAGGCAGGTGATCCGCTCGATGAAGCTCGCGCCTGGAAGTGCTGCACGCACTTCGGCGGGCACCGCCTGCACGATGCGCTGCTCCAGCACATGCAGCGAAACCGGACCGCCGGCGATCGTTTCGCACAGACGGGTGGTCGATCCGTCCTGCGCCAGCAGCAGGCGCAGCATGTCGCGGGCGTGCTCTGCCCGCGCGGGCGAATCGGATGGTTGGTGAAAGTGTTGACGCTCGAGCGCCTGATATTCGAATGAAGACATGATCGAAATTCAAGTGACGATTCGCCCCGTGGCACTGCCGGACGGCCCACGGGGCACGATGGCGCGGCTGCGCGGCGAGGGACGCTTCGCGCTGCTCGAAAGCGCGCTGCCCATGCCGCGCCAGGCCCAGTGGTCCTACATCGCCGGACCGGCGCTGGCCACACTGTACACAGACGAAACCGCGACCCGGCTCGAACGGAACGGCCGCGAGATCGCGTCCTGGGCCGATCCCTTCGAAGCGCTCGCGGCGGTCGCCGCTGGGGAGCCTGACAGCATCCGCTTCGAGGGCGACTGTCCCGAAGGCATGGACTTCGTCGGTGGCTGGGTGGGTGTGCTGGGCTACGATCTCGCGCGCCATGTCGAACGCCTGCCTGAACAGGCCCTGCACGACCCGGTGCTGCCGCGGCAATGGTGGATGGCCGTGGACCAGGTGCTGGGTTTTCACCATCCGAGCGGGCAGTGGTGGGAGGCCACCGTCCGGGGCCCTTCAGAGCAATGGCCCTGGACCTGCACCGATCGGGCCGAAGCCTGGCGAAGCACAGTAGAACGTGCACGCGGCCCGCTGCCCAAGCGCGGGCACTGGCACGCAGGTCCGCGCACTCTAGGCACGTCACGCGCTCAGTTCGAGAGCGGCGTCCAATCCATCCAGGAGGCCATCGTCCGCGGCGATGTGCTTCAGGTCAACCTGACGCGGCGCGAAGATTGGGCCTTCGAGGGCGACACCTGGGCCCTGTACGAAGATCTAGTGTCTGCGCATCCGGCGCCCTTCGCGGCCTACCTCGAAGGGCCGGGCTTCGCGATCGCAAGTTGCTCGCCCGAGCGATTCCTTCAACGCAGGGGCGACCGACTCGAGGCGCGTCCGATCAAGGGTACTGCAGCACGCGGCATCGACGAAGCCGAGGATGCCGCGCGACGTCAGCATCTTGCAGCGAGCGTCAAGGATCGTGCGGAGAACGTGATGATCGTCGACCTGATGCGCAACGACCTTGGGCGCGTGGCGGTGGTCGGCAGCGTTGAAGCGCCCGAGTTGTTCGCGCTGGAGTCCTACGCGAGCGTGTGGCAGATGGTGTCGACCGTGCGTGCACGAATTCGCCCGGACTGCGGCGTCGCGCAACTGCTGYGCGCCTGCTGGCCGCCGGGCTCGATGACCGGTGCGCCCAAGGTCAAGGCGATGGAGATCATCGAGGGACTCGAACCCGTGCGCCGTGGATGGTATGCAGGCTCCATGGGCTATCTGGACTGCCGCGGCAACATGGATCTGTCGGTCGTCATCCGCACGGCGATCGTTGCCAACGGGCGAGTGATGGTGCAGCTGGGCGGCGGCATCGTCGCCGACTCCGAGCCAGCTTCCGAGTGGGCAGAGACAGTGGCGAAAGGCCTGCGGATCGTCGAGACACTGCAGCGGGGGGCGGCAGAACAAGCCCCTGCAGGAAACCATGGCCATGACCGGTCACCGCAGCGTGGACGTCGTGCGCGGCTATTTTCGGGCGGGCACAGCGCAGACGAGCGCTCGCGCGGATGATGGAATCAGGAAAGCGGAGACCGGACGTGAGCTGAAGTCCTCAGGCGCCGTGACTATCGCCCGACGTGGACCACCACCGGGAAATGATCGCTGAGCGAACGCCAGAACTCGCCGCGTTCACTCGCCTTGACGCCCGCGGCGAACCATGTGCGGGGTACAAAACAGAAGTCGATGTGAAAGCTTCGGTCTGTGTTCCTGAGATGGTGATGGGTCGGCTCAACGACCTCGTCATCGTAGCCCAAGCCTCGGACTTGGTGATACGCGCTCAACGATCCCAGATCGTTGATGCGCCCGAACACGTCGGCCCACTTCGACCTTTGGCGAGGTTTGTCGAAGCACGGGTTGCCGTTGAAATCCCCCGCGATCACGGTGGGAGCTGCAAAGAGCGGCATACGCCTCGACCGCATTCGAAAGAGCTGCGAGATAAGTGGGAGCAGGCCACGTTCAAACGGCAAGTAAATTGAACTCCATCGGGCCCGTCACCCTCACTGGGTTTACGCATGCAGGCAGTCCAGTCGCCTGAGGAAGGCGTTCCAACCGGTAGTCGTCGCCATCGGCCCGAACCTGAATGCCCAACTTCGACTGGCCCATCTCCGTCGGAAACCGCAGCACCTGGGCGCTCGAGTCGACCGGTGGTGGCGCCTCACACAACACGGCAATGTCGGGTTTGAGCGACTGAAGCGCAGGCAACTTTGTGCCAAGTGGGCCTCGAGCACAGTTCCAGGTGACTATTCGCATGGGCATGACGCTCACGGCCTCTTCAAGGCCGCCACAAGTTCCTTGATGGCCCGTGGGTGCTCCGGCCGCCGCAGACCTGTCGTGGGCGACAGGGTTTTCGCGGAATCAACGAGGCCACAGCCCCGAACAGAACAAGCAACAACGAGATGCCAAACGAGAATGGTGCGGCAACCAGCCACGGCGCCATCACGCAGGACGTGTAGGTGCGCCAGAGCGAGTCACAGTTCGGCGATGAAATGCGACGTGTGCGTGGCTTCGCCCTCGCGCAAGAAAGCGCGGACACGGTTTTCGAGTTCCTCATCCGCCAGCGTAGATCGGGAGCGTTGGTGCAGATACTCTGCCCAGGAGGAGACGATGAAGCGCTCCAGGTAGCGTGTCGGATCCTGCAAGTCCCGGTAGACGCGCCAGAAGTTGGCACCATCGCGCCGCCGCGATGCGCGCAGTTGACTGATCGCCTGCAAGAACGCCCTGGCGTCCCCCTCGCGGATCCGATAGCCGATTTCCACGGCCACCGGCCCATCGCCTGGAAGAGGCTGGTCCTTGACCAGCAGCTCCTCCCACAAGACAGCTGGCGTGACCTCGAGCGTGGCGCCGATGCGCAATGGAAACCAGCGAAAAAGAAGGACGCCGCCCACCATGGTGAGGGCCGCGACGCTCAGGGCCGCCGTCAGCCCGACAATGCCCGACACGGCGCCCCAGAAAGCCGAGCCGATGGCAAAGGAACCCAGCGCGCTGACGGTATGCAACGCGACGGCGCGCGATCGTACCCAGGGCGGCGCGCTGGTCTGGGTCGCCGTGTTGAAGGTGGCCATGACCGCCATCCACGCCGCACCTCCGAAGGCCAGAGCCACAAAGACGAACGCGGGTGTGCGCACGTAGGCGGCCACCAGCATGACCGCCGCGAAAACGACGCACCCGATCGCCACCAGGCGCTCGAGCCCAAGGCGCGCGCGCAGGTTGCCAAGCACGAGCCCGATGGCGACCGCGCCGCCGCCCAGGCATCCCATGAGATTGCCGAAACCCGCTGCGCCGAGCTGGAGCTGCTGGGCAGCGATGGCGGGCAAGAGCGCCCACAGCGCCGATCCGGCGCCGCTGTAGGCCACAGTCCGCATCAGTTGGGCCAGGATGAGCGGCGAGTGCCGCGCATACCGCAGGCCTGCAACCGTGCCGCTCCACAGGCGTTCAGGCGGCAGGGGCGACTTCGCATGCGGCGCCGGCGGCCAGCGCCGTACCACCTGGATCAACGCAACCGAACTGAGCATCGCGATCGCGAAGACGCTGCCCGCACCGAGCCACGCGAACACCAGGCCGGCAATGGCCGGTCCGAGCGCGCGGGCGCTGTTCCAGGCAATCGACATCGCTGTGATGGCCTGCGGCATGTCCTCGCGCGGGACAGCATCGGCGACGCTCGTGTTCCATGCGGGCGAGAGGATCGCCGTGCAGCATCCGGCTGCGAACGTGAAGGTCAGCAAGGCTACCGGACCTGCCCAACCGGCCAATGCAAAAGCGGAGAGCACGATCACGATACCCACCTGGGCGCTAAGCGAGATCAGGATGAGGCGCTGCCGATCCATCGTGTCGGCCAGAACGCCGGCGGGCAAGGCCAGCAGGAACATCGGCAGGAAGACCGCGGTTTGAACCAGCGCCGCCAGGAAGGACGAGCCAGTCAGTTCCACCATCAGCCAGGATGCGGCCATCACCTGCATGGCGTTGCCCATGAAGTAGATCGCGCTGCCGAGCCATCGAGCGCGGAAAGCAGGCAACCGCAGAGGCGACCATAAAGAATTTGAGGCGGCTGTCATTCAAATCGGAGTTCAAGACGGTTGATGTGCCAACGCGGGATGCTTGCGCTCGCAAAGCCTGGGGCACACTCTGACCAACCAGCTTCGCTCGGCTATGTCGGCTGTACCTACGAACCGGTCATCTGGTCTAGATCTCCCCGGCACCTGAAGGACCGCAATCCGCGCCACGGAGGACACAACCGTGATGTCCTGCGCATGCGCCGCTGCGATGGAGAAAGCCGCCTCCCCGACCGAGGCCACCATGGCTGTCGCCGTGATCGTGCCGACTCCATCAATGGCTGCGATCTTCCTGCACAGCGCCGACTGCTTCATAAACGACCTGAGCCAGGTCTCGGCGTGCTTGATGCGTTCCTCCAGCGCGTAAATTTGCTGCGAGATCTCCAGCACCATAGCCTGACACACGCGCGTCACCTCACCCTCGCACGCGCCCACGATCAGCGACACGTCGCGTTTGAATGCCTGGCGCGTCTGCGCTATCGACACCCCTCGTTCGGCCAACAGGCCTCTGGCCTGGTTGATCAGTGCCGTGCGCTGCTGGACCATCAGCTCGCGCACGCGATGGACTGCCTGGATATCCTGCTGCTCGACTGACTTCACAGTCACGAAGTTCATCGTCGGGCGGCTGGTGGCCTCGACGATGGCCTGCGCATCGTTGCGGTCGTTCTTGTTGGTCTTCACGAACGGTGTGACGTACTGCGGGCTGACCAGCCTTACCTCGATGCCCATGGTACGGAAGCATCGAGCCCAGTGGTGCGCCGAGCCGCATGCCTCCATGGCGTCAATTCGAGGACGCGATTCGCGAACCGTCTCCAAGAATGCGACGCGCATGACCTTGGCGGTGTAGACCGTTCGGCCTTGGCGGTCGGCGCCGTGAAGCTGGAAGACGCGCTTGGCCAAGTCGATGCCGAGAATCTCGATGTCCATGATGAACCTCCGGACAACAGCGGTTGATGAGGCCGTTCAGTTTGCTATCGGGGTGGCGCAGGGTCCATCCATGCACGGAAAGTACGACAACCCCGGGATTGCGGAGCGGGCTAGTAAATCTCGAATGTGCTGACGCCGCCCTTGCAGTCCCTGTTGCTGCTCGAGCCATCGGTGCAGAACCATTTCGAGTTCCTGCTGGCGCCGCGCGTTGGACCGGGCGCCAGGCGGAGTGTCGCGACGGGCCGCCGGCATCGAGGCTCCACTCTCAGTGAGCGGGTTCCCGAAGCGCCTCTACCAGCGCCAGCGGACCATCTTTACCAAGGGTACGCCCTGTTTGTTATGGCTGTGTGACCCCGACGTTCGGCACCTCGCTGATCGCGGGGCTTTTCATGTCCGCCTGGCCGCCTCGACTTCCAGCGTCCAAATCGTCGTTCCGATGCTCAGCAGCACCTCGAGATCGGTTTGGTAGCTTTCGCTCGCCTTGTCCAAGCGGTCGATAAAGGCCGCGATGTACGATATCGCCTCCGTCGCAGGCAACGCACCCCCTACCCTGGCCATCTCGACCACGGCAAGCATGACGTCGGTTCGGTTCACTGCGCGACTGTGCGCTTGATCGCCAAGGGAGGCAAGGAGGGCCGCTTCCATCCCAGGCATTCGGTGACATTTTCCCGGTCCACGGATGAAGCGATGAAGAGGCTCTTCCCGCTGCTGGATGTCACACGGCAAAATTTAGAGATGACCGATCTAGGCAACCTCTGCGACGACGAGTTGTTTAAACGAGCTCTAGAACACCGCTCACGGGCGATGCATGGCGATGGCCAAGCGCGAGCAGCCGCCCTGGCCTGCGAAGAAGAGGCTCGCCGCCGTTTTCGCATGGCGACGACGATGGCCGCCTCGCTTGAGGACTTCCCTCCAAGCAAAGGGCCTTGGTGGCGGTTCTGGTGATCGGCGCCCTGCGCCGGACCTTCAGGCCTCCGGCGTTGCGGGACATTCAGGCCCAGTTCAGGGACGAGTTCCACGATAAGGCCTCCTCCCTCGACCTTCCAAGAAGGTCTTGCCCGCTTTGGCGGGCTTTTTCATGGGCGCTCGGCGGACGACCGCCGGCACCGACGCCCGCGCTCGCCTCTGCTAGTCCACTGAATCAGAAGAATTGGCGGTATCGACGATTCGGATCGTCGTACTTCCACTTGATCGGCTTTGGGTCTTTGTTGTGCGCGCGGATGTAGCGCATGAGCTTCTTGTCGAGGTCCTTGACCGAGGTGAAGATGCCTCGACTGATGACGTCTCGCTGGATGCGCGAGAACCAGTTTTCCACTTGGTTGAGCCAGGAAGAATAGGTCG
>NZ_JBFUCJ010000118.1:0-21282 GCF_056405295.1 Variovorax sp. P1_H2
CATCAGGTCGATCGGCAGCGTCTTGACGTCGATCTCGACCTTGCCGGTGGCCTGGGCCGCGTCGACGTGGAAGATCACGCCCTTCTCGCGGCAGATGTTGCCGAGCGCGACCACGTCCTGGATCACGCCGATCTCGTTGTTGACGAACATCACGCTCGCCAGGATGGTGTCGGGACGGATCGCGGCCTTGAATGCCTCGAGGTCGAGCAGGCCGTCTTCCTGGACATCCAGGTAGCTCACTTCGAAGCCCTGGCGCTCAAGTTCGCGCATGGTGTCGAGCACCGCCTTGTGCTCGGTCTTGACCGTGATGAGGTGCTTGCCCTTGCCCTTGTAGAAGTGCGCCGCGCCCTTGAGGGCGAGGTTGTTCGACTCGGTGGCGCCGGAGGTCCAGACGATCTCGCGCGCGTCAGCGCCGATCAGGTCGGCCACTTCGGCACGTGACTTCTCGACCGCATCCTCGGCCTCCCACCCCCAGGCGTGACTGCGCGACGCCGGGTTGCCGAAATGCTCGCGCAACCAGGGAATCATCGCGTCGACGACGCGCGGATCGACCGGCGTCGTGGCGCCGTAGTCGAGGTAGATGGGGAAATGAGGAGTGACGTCCATGGCTGGCTCAGGCTGGCGTGGGGTTGATCTTTGTTCGGAGTGATTCAAAGGGAGGCRCCCGAAGGCGCCGCCGGATCAGGATTTGGCGAAGGCGTTGCCCAGTGCGAAGACCGAGTTCGGCGCGTTGACGCGGATCGGCTTGACCACTGGCTGCGCCGAGATAGCKCGCTTGACGGCCGGCTTGTTCTCGATCTGCACGCCCTTGGCGATCTGGTCATCGACCAGCTTCTGCAGCGTGACGGAATCGAGGAACTCGACCATGCGCTGGTTCAGCGAGGCCCACAGCTCGTGGGTCATGCAGCGACCCGCTTCGCCGAGGCAGTTTTCCTTGCCGCCGCATTGGGTGGCGTCGATCGGCTCGTCGACCGAGACGATGATGTCGGCCACGGTGATGTCCGCCGCCTTGCGGCCGAGGGAATAGCCGCCGCCGGGGCCGCGCGTCGACTCGACCAGCTCGTGGCGGCGCAGCTTGCCGAACAGTTGCTCGAGATAGGACAGCGAAATCTGCTGCCGCTGGCTGATCGCGGCCAGCGTGACCGGACCGGTATTCTGGCGCAGCGCCAGGTCGATCATGGCCGTAACCGCAAAGCGGCCTTTGGTAGTGAGACGCATCGCAAGCTCCTTGAGTGCTTACCGTGGAAATGACACCGCGCCCGAGGGCCGCGGTGACCTCGTCTCCGCCCTGCACGACCCTCGTCCGGCTGGTGTGCCGATCGGTTGGAGTCGCCCTTCATCGCGAAGTTCTTTTGTTCTTGAGTATTTCGGTCAAGTATAGCAGAAGCCCCTCAGGCCTGCTCGGGTAAACCCGATTGCGCCGGCCGCCGCTCTGATCGGTTGAGGACAGAGCAAAAACCGCTGTGCAGTTTGTTGGTCTGTCCCGCAATCTCTAGTCAGTTGGTGACAGAGCAAAAACTCCTGCGCAGTTTGTTGGTCGGTCCCGCAATGTCTCAGAGAGCGATGTTGTCGTGGCCGGAGGCGCCGAAGGCCTGCTCGCGCAGTTCGGCCAGCTGGTCGCGGACGCGGGCCGCCTTCTCGAATTCGAGGTTCCGGGCGTGCTCGAGCATGAGCTTCTCGAGCCGCTTGATCTCGCGCGCCACGTCTTTTTCGGACATGTCCTCGACCTTGGCGCGCTCCAGCTCGCGCTTGGCCGCCTCCTTGCCCGATTTCTCGCTGTAGACGCCGTCGATCAGGTCGCGGACCTCCTTCAGGATGCTGCGCGGCGTGATGCCATGGGCCTCGTTGTGCGCGACCTGGCGCGCCCGGCGCCGCTCGGTCTCGTCGATCGCCTTCTTCATCGAGTCCGTCATGCGGTCGGCGTAGAGGATCGCCTTGCCGTTCAGGTTGCGCGCCGCCCGGCCGATGGTCTGGATCAGCGAGCGCTCGGCCCGCAGGAAGCCTTCCTTGTCGGCATCCAGGATGGCCACCAGCGAGACCTCCGGGATGTCCAGGCCTTCGCGCAGCAGGTTGATGCCGACCAGCACGTCGAATGCCCCAAGGCGCAGGTCGCGCAGGATCTCGACCCGCTCCACGGTGTCGATGTCGCTGTGCAGGTAGCGCACCTTGACCCCGTTGTCGCTCAGGTAGTCGGTGAGCTGCTCGGCCATCCGCTTGGTCAGGGTGGTGATCAGCACGCGCTCGTTCTTGTCCACGCGCAGGCGGATCTCGCCGAGCACGTCATCGACCTGGTGAGTGGCCGGGCGGACCTCGACCTCGGGGTCGATCAGGCCGGTGGGACGCACCAGTTGCTCCACGACATTGCCGGCGTTGTCCTTCTCGTATTGCGCCGGCGTGGCCGAGACGAAGATGCACTGGCGCATGCGCTTTTCGAACTCCTCGAACTTGAGCGGCCGGTTGTCGAGCGCCGACGGCAGCCGGAAGCCGTACTCGACCAGCGTGGTCTTGCGGGCCCGGTCGCCGCTGTACATGCCGTTGAGCTGGCCGATCATCTGGTGGCTCTCGTCGAGGAACATGAGCGCGTCCTTCGGCAGGTAGTCGGTCAGCGTGGCCGGCGGCTCCCCGGGCGCGGCGCCCGACAGGTGGCGGGTGTAGTTCTCGATGCCCTTGCAGTGGCCGATCTCGGCCAGCATCTCGAGGTCGAAGCGGGTGCGCTGCTCGATCCGCTGCGCTTCCACCAGCTTGCCTTCGCCGACGAAGAACTTCAGCCGCTCGTCGAGCTCGAGCTTGATGGTCTCGACCGCGCTCAGGACCTTGTCGCGCGGCGTCACGTAGTGGCTCGACGGATAGACCGTGAAGCGCGGGATCTTCTGCCGGATGCGGCCGGTCAGCGGGTCGAACAGCTGCAGCGACTCGATCTCGTCGTCGAACAGCTCGATGCGAATCGCGAGTTCGCTGTGCTCGGCCGGGAAGACGTCGATGGTGTCGCCGCGCACACGAAAGGTGCCGCGCGAGAAATCCTGCTCGTTGCGCGTGTACTGCATGCGGATCAGGCGGCCGATCACGTCGCGCTGCCCGATCTTGTCGCCCTGGCGCATGATGAAGCGCATCTGCGTGTAGTCCTCGGGCGTGCCGATGCCGTAGATGGCGCTCACGGTGGCGACGATCACCGTGTCGCGCCGCTCGAGCACGCTCTTGGTCGCCGACAGGCGCATCTGCTCGATGTGCTCGTTGATCGAGCTGTCCTTCTCGATGAACAGGTCGCGCTGCGGCACGTAGGCCTCGGGCTGGTAGTAGTCGTAGTAGCTGACGAAGTACTCCACCGCATTCTTCGGGAAGAACTCGCGGAATTCGCTGTAGAGCTGCGCCGCCAGGGTCTTGTTGGGCGCGAAGACGATCGCCGGTCGGCCCAGCCGCGCGATCACGTTGGCCATGGTGAAGGTCTTGCCGGAACCGGTGACGCCCAGCAGGGTCTGGAACACCTCGCCGTCTTGCACGCCTTCGACCAGGCCCTCGATGGCCTTCGGCTGGTCGCCGGCCGGCGGATAGGGCTGGAAGAGTTCGAACGGGGAACCCGGAAAGCTGACGAATTCGCCCTGCTTGTGCGGGCCCACCGGATCGGCGTGTTGCGGTTCGGGAATGACTTCTGACATTTCTGGCATGGCGTGGACTCCGGAAGCTGGTGGCGCGGCCGGTAAAATTCAAGCTAACCGGGCAGCGTAACGCAGGACCCGGCTTCACGTGAACCGATCATCCAAAGGACTTTCCATGTCAATGTTCACCGCCGTCGAAATGGCGCCTCGCGACCCGATCCTGGGCCTCAACGAGCAATTTGCGGCCGACGGCAATCCGAAAAAGGTCAACCTCGGCGTGGGCGTGTACTACGACGACAACGGCAAGCTGCCGCTGCTGAAGTGCGTGCAGGCCGCGGAAGAGGACATGATGAAGGCGCCCAGCGCCCGCGGCTACCTGCCGATCGACGGCATCGCCGCCTATGACAACGCGGTCAAGGGCCTGGTCTTCGGCGCCGACAGCGAACCGGTGAATTCCGGCCGCGTCGCCACCATCCAGGCCATCGGCGGCACCGGCGGCCTGAAGGTCGGCGCCGACTTCCTGAAGAAGCTGACGCCGCAGGCCAAGGTGCTGATCAGCGACCCGAGCTGGGAAAACCACCGTGCGCTGTTCACCAACGCCGGCTTCACGGTCGAAAGCTACCCCTACTACGACGCCACCAAGCGCGGCATCGACTTCGAAGGCATGCTGGCGGCGCTGAAGGCGGCGACCGCGGGCACCATCGTGGTACTGCATGCCTGCTGCCACAACCCGACCGGCTACGACATCACGCCGGCCCAGTGGGATCAGGTCATCGCCGCCGTCAAGGCCGGCGAGTTGACCCCCTTCCTCGACATGGCCTACCAGGGCTTCGGCCACGGCATCCAGGAAGACGGCGCCGTGATCGGCAAGTTCGTCGAAGCCGGACTGACCTTCTTCGTCTCGACCTCGTTCTCCAAGAGTTTCAGCCTCTACGGCGAGCGCGTGGGCGCCCTGTCGGTGCTCTGCGAGAGCAAGGAAGAAGCCGCGCGCGTGCTGTCACAGCTCAAGATCGCGATCCGCACCAACTACAGCAACCCGCCGATCCATGGCGGCGCGGTGGTGGCGGCGGTGCTCAATGACCCGGCACGGCGCGCCGTCTGGGAAGCGGAACTGGCCGAGATGCGGGTGCGCATCAAGGCCATGCGCCAGAAGCTGGTCGACGGCCTCAAGGCGGCCGGCGTGAAGCAGGACATGGGCTTCATCACCTCGCAGATCGGGATGTTCAGCTACTCGGGCCTGACGAAGGACCAGATGGTGCGCCTGCGCGACGAGTTCGGCGTCTACGGCACCGACACCGGCCGCATGTGCGTGGCCGCGCTCAACAGCAAGAACATCGACTACGTTTGCGAGAGCATCGCCAAGGTTCTCTGAGCCCGGCCCTGTCCGGCCGCTTCATCGAGGACGCGCTGCGCAACCCGCACAACCGCGCGATCCTCGACGGCCTCCCCGCGCTGGCGCTGCCGGATGCCTGGCTGGTGGCCGGCTGCCTGTTCCAGAGCGTCTGGAACGGGCAGTGCGGACGGCCACCAGAGGCGGGCATCCGCGACTACGACCTGTTCTACTTCGACGCCTCCGATCTGTCGGCGGAAGCCGAACGGCAGGTCGACGGGCGCGTGCAGCGGCATTTTTCCGGGCTGCCCGTCACCATCGAGACCAAGAACCAGGCCCGCGTTCACACCTGGTACGCGGACTATTTCGGCGGCAGCTATGCGGCATCGCAGTGCGCCCAGGACGGGATCGACCGCTTCCTGGTGGACTGCACCTGCGTCGGCCTGCAGCCGGGCGAAGGCGGCCCGACGCTCTATGCGCCCCACGGCCTGCAGGCGCTGTACGAGGGTGTCCTGCGGCCCAATCCGCGCTGCCACCAGCCGCGCCTGTACGCGGCCAAGGCGGCCGACTACCAGGCCCGCTGGCCCTGGCTCACGGTGCTCGATTCGTTCGCAATCCCTGGCTAGTCCGACAAACGGGAAGATGTCACGCGGAAAGAACTGAAGTGGGGCGCGCCCCCTACTTCGGCCGCGGCGCTGCTGATATATTGCATCGCAACAACTTTCAGTTCAGGCCCTCCGATGCTTTACCAACTCTACGAAGCGCAGCGCTCCCTCATGGAACCGTTCGCGGACTTCGCGCAGGCAGCCTCCAAACTCTACGGCCAGGGCGCGGCCTTCGGGCAGACGCCGATGGCACAGCGCATGGCCGCCGGCTACGACCTGCTGTATCGACTCGGCAAGGACTACGAGAAGCCGGAATTCGGCATCAAGACGGTCAAGGTCGACGGCCACGACGTGGTGATCCACGAAAGCGTCGAAATCGAGAAGCCCTTCTGCCAGCTGCGCCGATTCAAGCGCTTCACCGACGAGCCCGACACCCTGCAGACGCTCAAGAGCCAGCCGGTGGTGCTGATCGTGGCGCCCCTTTCGGGCCACTACGCGACCTTGCTGCGCGACACGGTGCGCACCATGCTCCAGGGCCACAAGGTCTACATCACCGACTGGATCAACGCGCGCCTGGTGCCGCTCTCGGAAGGCGAATTCCACCTCGACGACTACGTCAACTACGTCGAGGGCTTCATCCGCTACCTGCAGGCCGAGTACGGCAACTGCCATGTGATCAGCGTCTGCCAGCCGACGGTCCCGGTGCTGGCCGCGGTGTCCCTGATGGCCAGCCGCGGCGAGAAGACGCCGCTGTCGATGACCATGATGGGCGGTCCGATCGACGCCCGCAAGTCGCCCACGGCGGTCAACAACCTGGCGATGAACAAGAGCTTCGAGTGGTTCGAGAACAACGTGATCTACCGGGTGCCGGACGGCTTCCCGGGCGCCGGACGGCGCGTCTATCCGGGCTTCCTGCAGCACACCGGCTTCGTGGCCATGAACCCCGACCGCCATGCCAGCAGCCACTACGACTATTTCAAGGACCTGATCAAGGGCGATGACGCCAGCACCGAGGCCCACCGCAAGTTCTACGACGAGTACAACGCGGTGCTCGACATGGACGCCGACTACTACCTCGAAACGATCCGCACGGTGTTCCAGAAGTTCGACCTGGTGAACGGCACCTGGGAAGTGACCAACGCGGCCGGCGAGCGCGAGCCGGTGCGACCGCAGGACATCCATTCGACCGGCCTGCTGACGGTCGAAGGCGAACTGGACGACATCTCCGGCTCGGGCCAGACCCGTGCCGCGCACGAACTGTGCACCGGCGTCGCCGCCAAGGAACAACGGCATCTCGAGGTCAAGGGTGCCGGACACTACGGCATCTTCAGCGGACGCCGATGGCGCGAGCATGTCTACCCGGAGGTACGCGCCTTCATCGCGGCGTACGACAAGCCGCAGAAGCGCGCGAGCCGCGCGATCCTGGCCGCCGAAGACCCGATCAAGGCCAGCCCGGCAAGGAAGACGGCGGCCGCGAGCAAGACAACGCCGGCGCGCCGGTCGGCCCCGGCCCGGCGCAAGGCCGGCTGAGGCCGTGACGCCGACGGCCGCCCACCTGCTGGACGCGCTGCCGCAGACGCAGTGCACCCGCTGCGGCTACCCCGATTGCGCCGGCTACGCCGAAGCCATCGACGCCGGCGAGGCCGACGTCAACCAATGCCCGCCCGGGGGTGCCGAGGGCGTCGCGCGACTGGCGCGGATCACGGGCAAGGCGGCGCGGCCGATCGATCCGCAGTTCGGCGTCGAGGGGCCGCGCGCCCTGGCGGTGATCGACGAAGCCTGGTGCATCGGCTGCACGCTGTGCCTCGATGCCTGCCCCACCGATGCCATCGTCGGCATCCACAAGCGCATGCACACCGTGATCGATGCGCATTGCACCGGCTGCGAACTGTGCATTCCGGCCTGCCCGGTCGACTGCATCTCGCTCGAGACCGTCACGCCGGRCCGCAGCGGCTGGCAGGCCTGGTCCCCGGCGCAGGCCGAGCACGCACGCGCACGCTACGCCGCACATGCCGCACGACATGCCCGCAGCGGGCCCGTGGATGCGCCGCAGAGCGAGGTGCCGCCGGACGCGCCCGAGGCTGCCGACCGCAAGCGCGCGATCGTCGAAGCTGCGCTGGCGCGCGCCCGAGCCGCCGCCGCCAAGGCCAYGCCCAAGCCATGAGCCTCGACACCCTGCTGCTCTACGTCCTGGCCTCGACGGCATTGGCCATCACGCCCGGCCCGACGATGCTGCTGGCACTCTCCAACGGCATCTCCGGCGGCATGCGCGCGGCGGCCTGGGGCATTGCCGGTGCGTCGCTGGGCAGCAGCATCGTGATTGCCACGGTGGCGCTCGGACTGGGCTCCCTGCTGGCAGCGTCCGAGTGGCTTTTCAATGCGATCCGCGTCGCCGGCGTCCTCTACCTGGTCTGGCTCGGCATCAAGCTCTGGCGCACTCCGCCGGCGGACGTTGGCGCCGTGCTGGCCGCCTCGCCGAGCCGGCCGCTGCGCGGACGGCTGGCGCTTCTGCGAAGCCTGGCCGTGGCCTTGTCGAACCCGAAGTCACTGTTGTTCTTCGCCGCCTTCCTGCCCCAGTTCGTCGTCATCGCCCAGCCCCAAGGGCCGCAGTACGTGGTGCTGGGCGCGATCTTCGTCGGCATCGACACCCTGGTGATGCTGGCCTACGCGACCGCCGGCACACAGGCCGTGCGCTGGCTCTCGCAGCGCAGCCTGCGCGCGCTCAACCGTGGTTGCGCGGCGGGGATGTGGCTGCTGGCGGCGACGCTGGCCATCTGGCGCCGTCCAGGGTAGTTGTTGCTTGCCCCCAGGTTGCCCCGCACTTCGTGTCGGGGCGCCCACCCCCTACACCAGCGGCCCGGCGAAGCCGGTTCCGCGGTGTTTCACGAAGGGGCCACGCTGTGCGGGGGCCGGAGCGTCAGCCTCCGGCCATCGCCGAGAAGGCGGTCACCACTTCCGGCGGCGCCTGCACCAGTTCGATCAAGACGCCTTCGCCCGCGATCGGGAATTCGTCGTTGCTCTTCGGATGCAGGAAGCAGATGTCGAAGCCGGCCGCGCCCTGGCGGATGCCGCCCGGCGCGAAGCGAACGCCTTGCGCGGTCAACCACTCGACCGCCGTGGGCAGATCGTCGACCCACAGGCCCACGTGGTTCAGCGGCGTGGCGTGGACCGCGGGCTTCTTCTCGGGGTCCAGCGGCTGCATCAGGTCGACCTCGACCTTGAAGGGACCGCTGCCGATCACGCAGATGTCCTCGTCGACGTTCTCGCGCTCGCTCTTGAACGTGCCCGTGACCTCGAGGCCCAGCATCTCGACCCACAGCTTCTGCAGGCGGGTCTTGTCCGGACCACCGATCGCGATCTGCTGGATGCCCAGCACCTTGAATGGACGCGTCATGCGCATGCTCCCTGTTTTTCGGAGGTCGAACGCCCCTTGAGGCCCAGCTTGGCCAGCAGCTGCACATCGGCCTCGACGTCGGGGTTGCCCGTGACCAGCAGCTTGTCGCCGTAGAAGATCGAATTGGCGCCTGCCAGGAAGCACAGCGCCTGAACCGCCTCGCCGAGCTGCTGCCGGCCCGCCGACAGGCGCACGCGCGCCTTCGGCATCGTGATGCGCGCGACCGCGATCATGCGCACGAAATCCAGCGGATCGATCGGCTCCGAATCGGCCAGCGGCGTGCCGGGCACGCGCACCAGGCTGTTGATCGGCACCGACTCGGGGTACGGATCCAGGTTGGCGAGCTGGGCGATCAGCCCCGCGCGATGCACCGGCGCCTCGCCCATGCCGACGATGCCGCCGCAGCAGACGCTGATGCCGGCGGCACGCACATGGGCCAGCGTGTCGAGCCGGTCCTGGTAGCTGCGCGTGTCGACGATGTCGGTGTAGTACTCGGGGGCGGTGTCGAGATTGTGGTTGTAGTAGTCGAGACCGGCGGCCTTGAGTTGCAGCGCGTGCTGCGGCTCGAGCATGCCGAGGGTCGCGCAGGTCTGCAGGCCCAGGCCCTTGACGGCCTCGACCAGCACCGCGACCTTCTCGACGTCGCGGTCCTTGGGTGCGCGCCAGGCGGCGCCCATGCAGAAGCGCGTGGCGCCGGCCGCCTTGGCGGCCCGCGCGGCGCGCAGCACCTCGTCGACTTCCATCAGCTTCTGCGCCTTGACGCCGGTGTCGAATTCGGCCGACTGCGGGCAATAGCCGCAATTCTCGGGGCAGCCGCCGGTCTTGACCGACAGCAGCGTGGCGAGCTCGATATCGCCGCCGGGGAAATTCTCGCGGTGCACCGTCTGCGCCTGGAACAGCAGGTCGTTGAAAGGCTTGTCGAGCAGCGCTTGCACCGCCGCCACCGACCAGGGGCCGCGCGGCGTGGCGGATGCTGCCGGCGAACGATGCAGCGTGACGGTCCGGGACTCGGCCGCCTTCAGGTCGTCGGCCCTCATCTATGCGAACTCCATGATGACCTGGTCGACTGCGAGCGATTCGCCCTTGGCCGCCGCGATGTGGCCGACCACGCCGTCCTGCGCCGCGAACAGCACGTTCTCCATCTTCATCGCCTCGATGACCRCGAGCTTCTCGCCCGCCTGGACCTGCTGGCCGGGCTGCACCGAGACCTCGACCAGCAGCCCCGGCATCGGCGACATCAGGAACTTGCTCAGGTCCGGCGGCGCCTTGTAGGGCATCAGCGACAGCAGCCGCGCGCCGAGCGGCGACAGCACCGTCGCCTCGATCTGCGTGCCGTTGTGCGCCACCCGCAGCGACAGCGGATTCTTGCCGGCGCCGCGTTCGACCTGGGCGACGAAGGCCCGGTTGTTGACCATGCCTTCGACCCGGATGCTGCCGAGCGACGCCCTGCTGTCGATCTTGTAACTGCGCTCGCCCACCGCCACCGCGCTCGAACCGGTCTGGCCGTGGAAGTCCGTCACCGACACCGGCTTGTGCACGTGCCGGCCCTTCTCGTCCATCACGACCACCACGAACTGTTCACCGACCTTCACGCCATGGCCGTTGAGCTGGCCGCTGATGCCCGAGGCCCGCGCGCGGTAGCGCCGATGCATGTAGGCCGCCAGCGCGACCAGGAAATCGGGGTCGTCGTGCGGCACGTCCTCGGCATGGAAGCCGCGGCCGTAGTGCTCGGCGATGAAGCCGGTGTTGAAGTCGCCGCTGACGAACTTCGGGTGCGCGAGCAGCGCCGCCTGGAACGGGATGTTGCTGTTGATGCCGCGGATCACGAAGCCGTTGAGCGCTTCGCGCATCAGCGCGATGGCGTGCGCGCGGTCGCGCCCGTGGACGATCAGCTTGGCGATCATCGAGTCGTAGAACATCGGGATCTCGCCGCCGTCGTAGACGCCGGTGTCGACCCGCACGCCGTACAGGTGCCGGGTGTCGGCCGAGAACATGGTCTCCTTGGGCGGCAGGAAACGCACCAGCCGGCCGGTCGAGGGCAGGAAGTTGCGGAACGGATCCTCGGCATTGATGCGGCATTCGATGGCCCAGCCTTCGCGCTTCACGTCCTTCTGCGCCAGCGGCAGCTTCTCGCCGGCGGCGACGCGGATCATCAGCTCGACCAGGTCGAGCCCGGTGATCGCCTCGGTCACCGGGTGCTCGACCTGCAGCCGGGTGTTCATCTCGAGGAAATAGAAGCTCTGGTCCTTGCCGACCACGAATTCGACCGTGCCCGCGCTCTGGTAGTTCACGGCCTTGGCCAGCGCCACGGCCTGCTCGCCCATGGCGCGGCGCGTGGCGTCGCTGATGAAGGGCGACGGCGCCTCCTCGATGACTTTCTGATGGCGCCGCTGGATCGAGCACTCGCGCTCGTTCAGGTAGATCACGTTGCCATGCGCATCGCCGAGCACCTGGATTTCGATGTGGCGCGGCTCCTCGACGAACTTCTCGATGAAGACGCGGTCGTCGCCGAAGCTGTTGCGCGCCTCGTTGCGGCAGGAGGTGAAGCCTTCGAACGCGTCCTTGTCGTTGTAGGCCACGCGCAGGCCCTTGCCGCCGCCGCCGGCCGAGGCCTTGATCATCACCGGGTAGCCGATGTCCTTGGCAATCTCCACCGCGCGCTCGGCGGTCTCGATCGCGTCGTTCCAGCCGGGAATGGTGTTGACCTTGGCTTCGTTGGCGAGCTTCTTCGAGGCGATCTTGTCGCCCATCGCGGCGATCGAATAATGCTTCGGCCCGACGAAGGCGATGCCCTCCTCCTCGACCTTGCGGGCGAAGGCCTCGTTCTCGGACAGGAAGCCGTAGCCCGGATGCACGGCCTCGGCACCGGTCTTCTTGCAGGCCGCGATGATGCGGTCGGCCTGCAGGTAGCTGTCGCGGCTGGCCGAGCCGCCGATGTGCACCGCCTCGTCGGCCAGCTCGACGTGGCGCGCGTCCTTGTCGGCGTCGGAGTAGACGGCCACCGTGAGGATGCCCATCTTCTTCGCGGTCTTGATGACGCGGCAGGCGATTTCCCCGCGATTCGCAATCAGGATCTTCTTGAACATGTTGGGGTCTCCCGATCTCAAAGGGGAATGTTGCCGTGCTTGCGCCACGGGTTCTCGAGCTTCTTCTCGCGCAGCATCGCCAGGCTGCGGCAGATGCGCTTGCGGGTCTCGCTCGGCAGGATCACGTCGTCGATATAGCCGCGTGTGCCCGCCACGTAGGGATTCGCGAAGCGCGCCTTGTACTCGGCCTCGCGTGCGGCGAGCTTCTCGGGGTTGTTCTTGTCCTCGCGGAAGATGATTTCCACCGCCCCCTTCGCGCCCATCACGGCGATCTCTGCGCGCGGCCAGGCGAGGTTGACGTCGCCGCGCAAGTGCTTCGAGGCCATCACGTCGTAGGCGCCGCCGTAGGCCTTGCGCGTGATGACCGTGATCTTCGGCACCGTGCATTCAGCGTACGCATACAGCAGCTTGGCGCCGTGCTTGATGATGCCGCCGTACTCCTGGCTGGTGCCGGGCATGAAGCCGGGCACGTCGACGAAGGTCACGACCGGGATGTTGAAGGCATCGCAGAAGCGCACGAAGCGTGCCGCCTTGATCGACGACTTGATGTCCAGGCAGCCGGCAAGCACCAGTGGCTGGTTGGCGACGATGCCCACGCTCTGGCCTTCCATGCGGCCGAAGCCGATCACGATGTTCTTCGCATAGTCGGGCTGCAGTTCGAAGAAGTCGCCGTCGTCGACCACCTTCGTGATCAGCTCCTTCATGTCGTAGGGCTTGTTCGGGTTGTCGGGCACCAGCGTGTCCAGCGACAGGTCGGCACGGTCGGCCGGGTCGCCGCTCGGGCGCACCGGCGGCTTCTCGCGGTTGTTGAGCGGCAGGTAGTTGTAGAGCCGGCGCAGCATCATCAGCGCCTCGACGTCGTTCTCGAAGGCCATGTCGGCCACGCCGCTCTTGGTGGTGTGGGTCGAGGCGCCGCCGAGCTCCTCGGCCGTCACGTCCTCGTGCGTCACGGTCTTCACCACCTCGGGGCCGGTGACGAACATGTAGCTGCTGTCCTTCACCATGAAGATGAAGTCGGTCATGGCCGGCGAATACACCGCGCCGCCGGCGCAGGGGCCCATGATCATGCTGATCTGCGGCACCACGCCCGAGGCCATCACGTTGCGCTGGAACACGTCGGCATAGCCGCCGAGCGAGGCCACGCCTTCCTGGATGCGCGCGCCACCGGAATCGTTGAGGCCGATGACCGGGGCGCCGACCTTCATGGCCTGGTCCATCACCTTGCAGATCTTCTCGGCATGGGCCTCGCTGAGAGCGCCGCCGAAGACCGTGAAGTCCTGACTGAAGATGAAGACCAGGCGGCCGTTGATCATGCCGTAGCCGGTGACCACGCCATCGCCCGGGATCTTCTGGTCGGCCATGCCGAAGTCGCTCGAGCGGTGCTCGACGAACATGTCCCATTCTTCGAAGGTGTTGTCGTCGAGCAGCAGCTCGATGCGCTCGCGTGCGGTCAGCTTGCCCTTGGCATGCTGGGCGTCGATGCGCTTCTGGCCGCCGCCGAGACGCGCCTGGGCGCGGCGTTTTTCGAGTTGTTCGAGGATTTCTTTCATGACGTTCCGTCGTAGGAGTAGATCTTTTTGAAAGGGACTGCCGCAGGCTACGCCTGTCCGGCCTGCGCGGCGAGCAGCTGGCGCGCAGCGGTCGATGCGGGCAAGGTGCCGGCCGCCACCTCGGCCACGGTGCGGGGCAGCAGCGCCCGCACCTGCGGATGCTGGCGGAAGGCCTGCTTGAGGCCGGCGTCGATGCGTTCCCACATCCAGGCCAGCGMCTGCTTTTCGCGCCGGCTGGAGAAGCGGCCGTTGGCCGTCTGCAGCGCCTTGAACTGCAGCACGGCGGCCCAGAAGGCGTCGACCCCGGTGCCCAGCAGCGCGCTGATCTGGATCACCTTGGGCTGCCAGAAACGAACTTCGGCTTCGGGCGTGCCCGGGGTGGCATGGGCGGCGTGCATGGCCTGCGCGTGCGCCGGATTGCCGTGGTGGCCGAACAGGCGCAAGGCCGAGGTGATCTGGGCCTGCGCGCGGGTGGCGGCATCCGGCTCGATGTCGGCCTTGTTGATCACCACCAGGTCGGCCAGCTCCATCACGCCCTTCTTGATCGCCTGCAGGTCGTCGCCTGCGTTGGGCAACTGCAGCAGCACGAACATGTCGGTCATGCCCGAAACCGCGGTCTCGCTCTGGCCGACGCCGACGGTCTCGACGATCACGATGTCGTAGCCGGCCGCTTCGCAGACCAGCATCGCCTCGCGGGTCTTCTCGGCCACGCCGCCGAGGGTGCCGCTCGAGGGGCTGGGCCGGATGTAGGCGCGCTCATGCACCGACAAATGCTCCATCCGCGTCTTGTCGCCGAGGATGGAGCCGCCCGAGACGGTGGACGACGGATCGATGGTGAGCACCGCGACGCGATGGCCCCGGGCGATCAGGAAGAGCCCCAGGGTCTCGATGAAGGTCGACTTGCCGACCCCGGGCACGCCCGAGATGCCGAGGCGGAAGGACTTGCCGGTGTGCGGCAGCAGGGCCGTGAGCAACGCATCGGCCTGGGCGCGATGGTCGGCGCGGGTCGATTCGAGCAGCGTGATCGTCTTGGCGATCGCGCGGCGCTGCGAGGGACCGTCGCTGGCCAGCAGCGCGTCCACCGTGGCCGGTGACTTGGCGGGCGGCATCTTCAGGCCACAACCGCCGCACGAATCTGCTCGAGCACGTCCTTGGCGCTCGCCGGGATCGGCGTGCCCGGTCCGTAGATGCCCTTGACGCCGGCCTCGTAGAGAAAGTCGTAGTCCTGCCGTGGAATCACGCCGCCGACGAAGACGATGATGTCGTCGGCGCCCTGCTTCTTGAGCTCCGCGATGATCGCCGGCACGAGGGTCTTGTGGCCGGCAGCCAGCGTGCTGACGCCCACGGCATGGACGTCGTTCTCGATCGCCTGGCGCGCGCATTCCTCCGGCGTCTGGAACAGCGGGCCCATGTCGACGTCGAAACCGAGGTCGGCAAAAGCGGTGGCGACCACCTTGGCGCCGCGGTCGTGGCCGTCCTGCCCCAGCTTGGAGATCATCACGCGCGGGCGCCGGCCCTGTTCCTCGGCGAAGGCCGCGATCTCGTGCTGCAACGTCTCCCAGCCTTCGGCCGAGTCGTAGGCGGCGGCATAGACGCCCGTGACCTTCTGCGTGTCGGCGCGGTGCCGGCCATAGATCTTCTCGAGCGCATCGCTGATCTCGCCGACCGTGGCGCGCAGGCGCACCGCCTGGATGCTGAGATCGAGCAGGTTGCCCTGGCCGCTTTCCGCCGCGGCGGTGAGTGCGTCGAGCGCGGCCTGCACGGCGGCGCTGTCGCGCTTCTCGCGGATGGCCTTCAGCTTGGCGATCTGGCCCTCGCGCACCTTGACATTGTCGATCTGCAGGATGTCGTGGGTATCCTCTTCCTTGAGCTTGTACTTGTTGACGCCCACGATCACATCCCTGCCCGAGTCGATGCGCGCCTGCTTGTCGGCGGCCGCGGCTTCGATCTTGAGCTTGGCCCAGCCGCTGTCGACGGCGCGGGTCATGCCGCCCATCGCCTCGACCTCCTCGATGATGGCCCAGGCGGCATCGGCCATGTCCTGCGTCAGCTTCTCCATCATGTAGCTGCCKGCCCAGGGGTCGATCACGCTCGTGATGTGGGTCTCTTCCTGGATGATCAGCTGCGTGTTGCGCGCGATGCGGGCGCTGAACTCGGTCGGCAGCGCGATGGCCTCGTCGAGCGCGTTGGTGTGCAGGCTCTGAGTGCCGCCGAACACCGCGGCCATCGCTTCGATGGTGGTGCGCACCACGTTGTTGTACGGGTCCTGCTCGGTCAGCGACCAGCCCGAGGTCTGGCAGTGCGTGCGCAGCATCAGGCTCTTGGGGTTTTTGGGATCGAACTCCTTCATGATCCGGCACCACAGCAGGCGCGCCGCGCGCATCTTCGCGACCTCGAGGTAGAAGTTCATGCCGATGGCCCAGAAGAAGCTGAGCCGGCCCGCGAAGCCGTCGACGTCGAGCCCCTTGGCCAGCGCGGTCTTCACGTATTCCTTGCCGTCGGCCAGGGTAAAGGCCAGTTCGAGCGCCTGGTTGGCGCCGGCTTCCTGCATGTGGTAGCCGCTGATCGAGATCGAGTTGAACTTCGGCATGTTCTTGGCCGTGTACTCGATGATGTCACCGATGATCCGCATGCTCGGCGCCGGTGGAAAGATGTAGGTATTGCGGACCATGAACTCCTTGAGGATGTCGTTCTGGATGGTTCCGCTCAGCTGGTCCTGCGCCACGCCCTGCTCTTCGGCCGCGACCACGTAGCCCGCGAGCACCGGCAGTACCGCACCGTTCATGGTCATCGAGACGCTGACCTTGTCGAGCGGGATCTGGTCGAACAGGATCTTCATGTCCTCGACCGAGTCGATCGCCACGCCGGCCTTGCCGACGTCGCCGGTGACGCGCGGATGGTCGCTGTCGTAGCCGCGGTGGGTGGCGAGATCGAAGGCCACCGACACGCCCTGCCCGCCGGCCGCCAGGGCCTTGCGATAGAAGGCGTTGGATTCCTCGGCGGTCGAGAAGCCGGCGTACTGGCGGATGGTCCACGGGCGCACGGCGTACATGGTGGCCTGCGGGCCGCGCAGGTAGGGCTCGAAGCCGGGCAGCGTGTCGGTGTACTTGAGCCCCTGCAGGTCGGCCGCGGTGTAGAGCGGCTTGACCGTGATGCCGTCCGGCGTGACCCAGTTCAACGCTTGGAGCTTGCCACCCGGGGCGGACTTGGCGGCAGCCCGGGTCCAGGCTTCGAGGGTCGCAGGCGTGAAGGTGTATTCGGTTTTGCTCATGGGCGCCGCTTTGGAGGTCATGCGAGGTTCGGGGAGGAGTGTCGGCGCAGTCGCCGGACAACTCAACCGAGTTTAACCCATCTGTAATTATTAATTCAAAGAACCAACTTGCGGTACATTTCAGCCATGTCCGCTGTCACCCTCACCCCGCGCGCCCTCTACGAAGAGGTGGCGGAACTGCTGCGCCAGCGCATCTTCAACCGCGAACTCGAGCCCGGCAGCTGGATCGACGAACTCAAGCTGGCCGAGGAATACGGCATCAGCCGCACGCCGCTGCGCGAGGCGCTGAAGGTGCTGGCCGCCGAGGGACTGGTGACGATGAAGGTGCGGCGCGGCGCCTACGTGACCGAGGTGTCGGAGAAGGACCTGGCGGACGTGTACCACCTGCTGAGCCTGCTCGAGAGCGATGCAGCGGGCGTGGTGGCACGGCAGGCCACCGACGCCGAACTGGCCGAACTCGAGCGGCTGCACGCGGAGCTCGAGGCCGCTGCCAAGCCCGGGCACGTGGACCGCGGGCATTTCTTCGCCATCAACGAGCGCTTCCACATGCGCTTGCTGACGATCGCGAACAACCGCTGGCGCGACCAGATGGTGGCCGACCTGCGCAAGGTGATGAAGCTCAACCGGCACAACTCGCTGCTGAAGGCCGGGCGCATCGGCGAATCGCTGAAGGAGCACCGGGCGCTCATGGAGGCGATCAAGGCGCGTGACGCCGCGGTCGCGATGCAGCGGATGCAGCAGCACTTCCGCAACGGGCTGGAAGCGGCGAACTGAGTGTGAAGCGTCAAGAGCTTATTTCTTGACGAGTTGAGTCCGGACAAGGTCAACCCCTGCGAAGCCGCATCCTTATGCGCTCGTGCTCCGCAGGGTGTTGCGGCCGGACACCACCATTGCTGCCAGCACCAGGAGCAGCAGGACCAGCGTGTCCGCACCGGTGCCTGGCCAGAGGCGCGACAGGCCGCCGACCAACCCCAGCACCGCGGCGCCATATAAGCGCGAGGCGAAGTTGAGGATGGAAACGACCGTCGTCCGGAGTTCATTGGGAACTGCGCAGTGGAACTTGCTGGTCACGTTCACCAGCAGCGCGATACGCGCCAGCTCCACTTGGATCAGCGCCAGCACGGCCAGGGACGTGGAGCCGAAATGAAGGAACAGCAAGCCCCCCACCCACAGCGTGCAGATCCAGACGGGCCCGAGTCTCCCCGCCAGCGCCCGCGCGAAGTCTGACCTGGCCGTGGCGAAACCGAAGGCCATGGCCAGCAACTGCTGGAAGATGAACACCGCCCCGAACGACAGGAGCTGCGCGCCTTCCTCTACCAGCCGGTTCTGGATGAAGATCGGCACCGTGGCGACAATGGTGACGCCCGAAGCAATCAGTACCACCTGGGCGCCGTGCGCTTCCAGCTGGAGCAGTCCTAGCGCGCCCCTATAGTGGCGGGCACCGAGCGCGGAGGGCGGGCGCGGCCCAGCCTTGGCCAGCAAGGAGGCCAGCGCGAAACTGGACCAAGCAAACACCGCGTTGGCCACGATGAGGACGCGAAAGCCGTACTCGTGCGCCACTGCAGAGCCCGCCAGCCCCGAGATGAGCACAACAGAGAAGATGACGCCCTGGCTGAAACTCTGTACCTTCTCCACTGCTTGCAGCCTGGAGCCTTGCGCGGGAAGGTTGGAGAAGACCAGCGTGGACTCCACCGCCGAGTAGAGGGCGTTGGCGACGCCGATGATCGCGTAGGCTAGGAAGATGCCGAATTTGGAGGGAAAGCACAAGAGGATGCCGCCGATGCCCTTCAACACGCAAGCCGCCAACAGAGTGCCRCGTTCGCCAAACCGACCTGCCACCACGCCCGCAGGAATGTCCGACAGGCAAAGAGCGGTGAAGAACACKCCTTGCAGCCAGTAGATTTCGGAGGCCGTCAGCCCATTGGACAGGAAGAATGGAACGGCGACCGGCTGCAGAAGCAGGAATTGCCACGCGCCGCGCAGGGCGATCAGCTTGCGTAGCTCCAGGGACATGCCATGCGTCATACAGCGCCGGCGATAGCGCGGGCGCGCCGCGGCATCAGGGAGAGCACGACTTCGGAGAAACCGTGGGTTCTTTCTCCGTACCCTTGCATGAACACGCCGTAGTCGCAGGGACGACGCGGCTTGATGCGCCACGTCGCATCCAGTTCATAGGCCTTGCCGTCCGCAAGCATGGTCAACTCGTCGCTCATGCGGGTTAACAGCGGATGTGGGCAGGGTCGTTCGAAGCCCGTGGCCATGATCAACACGTCCGAGGGAACCCGCAGGACCTCGCCGGTGTGGGTGTTCCTGATGGATGCCAGGACAGTGGCCCCGTTTTCCGCGGCGTCCACCAGTTCTGAAAAGTTGCTCAAGGTGAGGCGCGGCGCTTCCGCCACACATCCGGATTATCGAGACGGAAGCGGCGGGACCGAGCTTGACCGCGAAGTGCTCGCGACCGTCCCGCAAGCCGGCGAAGCTGATGATTTCGGAAGTGACCGTCTCGCCGGTTACCAAAATCAGCGGGACGCAAACACTGGACCGCAAACTCACTCTGGGCGCAGCCAGATGAGTGAAGATAGAACTCTTCACTTTTTACTCCCTGAACAATCATTATTTGCTGAGATCGTAATTTAGAAAGCGCTTGTACAAGGCAAAATTAAACTAGATATTTGCCCTAATAAATTGTCACGTAAATAACGAAACATGAATACACTCCGTCTATTCCCGTGGCGAATACGAAGGAATTCTTATGCGCCAGACCGAACTGCAATTGACCGAGAAGGATCGGTCGGTCATCAAGGAGATTCGAAACAAGGGAATCCATCATTCGCGTGAAGTGAACCGAGCGCATGCGCTGTCGTGTCTGGATCGCGGGATTCCCGAGGCGCAGATCATGGAGGTTCTGGGATTCGGACGCACTGCGCTGTGGCGCACCCGTTCGGCATACCTGCAAGGAGGCGTCGATCTCGCCGTGTTCGAYGTTGCACGTTCGGGTCGACCTCGACAGTACGACACCGATGCCGAGGCGCGCGTGACGGCGCTGGCGTGTTCGGCTCCGCCCGAGGGTCACCAGCGCTGGACGATCGTCGAACTCGAACGGGCCGCACGCCAGGAATTGGGCCTTGGCAATGTCAGTCGAGAAACCGTCCGGCGCATGCTCAAAAAAACGATCTCAAGCCCTGGCGTCGGCTGATGTGGTGCATCGGCACGCTCACCGAAGAGTACCGCAGCCGCATGTACGACCTGCTCAAGCCGTACGCCACACCTTGCGCGGCGACGAGCCCGTGATTTGCATCGACGAGAAGAGCCTGCAACTCATTGCCCATAGCCGAGAGCCCTCGCCTATGGCGCCGGGCTTACGGACCAAGCTGGATGACGAATACGCGCGCAAGGGCACGACCAATTTGTTCGTGGCGGTAGAGCGCAAGGCGGGACAGCGCGTCGTCTCGGTCACCGATCACCGGGGCAAGACGGACTTCGTCGGCTGCGTCCAGGCACTTCTCACCGACACGTATGCGACGGCGCGCCGCGTTCATCTCGTGCTGGACAACCTGAACATCCACTTCAGGAAGCGCTTCGGTTGGCTCAACATGGCAGAGATCGAGATCGGCATCCTCACGCGCCAATGCCTGAAGTGATATTACGTTTCGAAACTTATTTGCCAATGTAATAGTTTTACTGTGTTAGATATCTGATGCTCGCTTGTGCCGAAGACTACGGGGCATCGGGGCAGGTTGCGAGCCAGCAGTTCGCCGATACGCAATCGCAAGCTCGTGATGGAGGATGGGACGTGGCGCTGCGCCCTCTGGGCTTCGCCGAAGTTTGCAATGCGCGGGTAGTGAATCGCCCCGGGGCGATTCATGCTGCCCAATAGATCGGAACCACGAAGACGCCACCTTGCGGGAAATGACTCAATATCTCGTTGAGCCCGGGCACTACTTCGTACTTCGGGCTCGCCTCCCAACACAGCGCAATCCGCTTCGTGGCGGGCGTTTGTGGAAACTCGCCAACCTGCCTCAGGCCGTCCTCCCCCTTCTCCCATGGCGCTTCGAAGGCGACCAGGGGATAGGGAAGCCGAAGCAGATCAAGGTGGGCTTGGCGCAGTTCGTCGGGGTCTATCAAGTCGCAACAGTTCGGGAGCAAGAATTTAACGCTCTCGCGCAGCATGTCAGTCAAGCGGCGCAACGTTTGGGCTGACTGAGGCCATGCACCCCGAATCCGCTCGTCAATTCGACGCAGATCATCGATCGCGTGCGCGCTGTAGTTGAGTACTTGAATCTGCTCGCTTTTCACCGCGCGACCTTTGCTTCCTGATTTCTTGGTCGTCAAGCGTACCGCACCCAACACGAAGCCTCATCGGCCGAGGGACTGCGCTCTCGCGCTGCTCGCCGAAGATTCCATCGACTTTTCAGACCATTCTGATTGACACATCACAGACAAAAAAAGACCC
>NZ_JBFUCJ010000119.1:0-20783 GCF_056405295.1 Variovorax sp. P1_H2
GGGTGCCGTCTCGCTCTTGACACGGATAAGCGCCTTGAGCAGCGCGGGCGGCCCGCTAACCACCGGCCCGCAGGTCCGGCCCGGCTCGGACAGGAGAGGATCGAATGTGGATGCCGGCCCCCCGGCGCCGACGCTGCCGGCCTGCAGCAGGCTGGACGAAGCGACCACGATGGCGGCGGTGGGTGATACCCGTAGGCCGAAGATGCAACGGTGGTGCGATGGCATGGCGTTTCCCTCTCGAAGTCGAGGCGGACCTGCTTTTCGCGTCGGCAGCCGGCCCGTCAGTGGATGAGCCCGACCTGAGCCAAAAATTCTGGCATCGGCCTCCCGCCAGCGCAATAGACCATTGGCATGGTTTCCACCGTTGGGCAGGATGCCGCTGGCGGGCGCTCTTGGGCGCGCTGTACGCCGGCCACGTCACCGTGTCGCCCCTGCCTGCTGGCCGCACTCGGGGGTCTCGTCGGCGTGCCCGAAGGTAGGCGATCAGATCGGAGCGGTCGTTTGGATCGGCAATCCCATCGTAGGTCATCGAGCTTCCGGGCACCATGCTCAAGGGCTTGGCCAGGAAGCGGTCCAGCGTCTTGTCGCTCCAGGTGATGCGGGAGTTCTTCATCGCCTGCGAATAGTTGAAACCGGGAACGCTCCCAGCCAGTCGCCCGAACAGAGCGCAGTGCCGCGGTCCTACGCGGTCCGCGGCCAGGGCATGACACGCCAGACATCGCGCGTAGATCTGCTCGCCGCGTACTGCGTCGGCGCAGCGAGCACTGGCGCCGTCGTGCACAACGCCAGCACGCCGGCCGTGATCAGCCGACGGGTCATCACGACATGAAGGCCGAGGGGATCCAGCGCGGCCATGGGTTCGGAAGGTCGTACATGCATGTTGGGCATTCGCAGGGTTGGATGTGATGGCTTGGCCATCTTTGTCCCCTCATGCGCGGGCGGAAGCTCTGCTGGGGTGGTCCCCGTTAGATGCGGCCATCGCCTGAAATATTCCCTGAGGCCGTCTTCATGACTCGATCGACCCAGGCCTCGTCTCGGTCATTCGCCGAGAAGGCAGAGCCAGTGCCAACGCACCACGCTCTGCCCGCAGTAGTTCGCGACGACGCGCGGAGCCAGTTCCGCATTGCCGGACACGTTCCATCGTCTATCGACCCACACCATGGCCTCGTAGAGCGTATCGGGGTCGCCGGTCTGGTCGTAGCTGTCCATCAAGGCGGTGGCGAGCTCCCTGTTTGAAAACCCGTCTCCGCTCGCCGCTTCGTTGCGCAGAAGATCGAGCCTGGATTGGCCCGCAAGAGCGGGCGGGGCTGCCGCGGCGACCCGTGCCGGTCTCGGTGTCGCCGCATCATTCAGGGGCGGACTGTTCATCGCGGACGCGACGAGCGCGCCGGACACGGTCGCACCCGCAGCGAAGGCGCCGATGAGTTGGATTCGGTGCGCCAAGTTCTTCATCCTCATAAACCTAGAACTGGCTCGGCAGTTGCGCGTCCTCGCCGTGCAGGGCGGCATGGACATGCGCTGCAGCGACCCAGGCGACATAGGCCTGAAACAGATCTTCCCCGTCCAGACGACCCGCGGCCCTCTGCGTCGCTGGATCTTCCGCGTGCACCGGCTTGGGCACGTGCTGCGCGGATTCCACGCTGGGGGCACTGGACAGCGCGGCATGGCCCACCCACACAAGCACGCCGCTCAAAAGGGCAGAAATGATGACCGCACGCAGGTTCGACATGCCGCTCTCCTCGGTAAGATGCTGCGAGACACACTGGCTCGACTGGCTTCAACGATGAAGCTGCCGGACAGTACAAAGCCATCGTTCGCCAATCGTTCGCACGCCGAAGCCACCCTCGTACAGTGATGATCGAAAGAACTTGAATCAGCCCGCACGCCCCTTCGACGACGGCCTCCAACTCAGGTTGCTGGGCGGCTTCGACTGCACTCTGAACGGGCGTCCGATTGCCGGGATTTCGTACGACAAGATGCGTGCGCTGCTCGCCTACCTGGCGCTGGAATCGCAGCAGGATCACAAGCGGGAGGTTCTGGCCGAACTGTTCTGGAGCGGCAACGACCCCGTCACGGCGCGAGGCAATCTGCGCCGGACCCTGTCGGATTTGCGCCGCGTGGTGGAATTGCCCGCCGGCAAACCCTTGTTCTCGGCCAGCAAGAACACCATCCGTTTCATTCCGGATGCCTTCATTGACGCCATGGAGTTCAGCGTCCATGCGCCAATTGCGCGGCAAGACCAGGACGCGCTGCAGCACCGGAATGAGAAGGTCGTCGACCTCTATCGCGGTGAATTGATGGCGGGTTTCTACTTGCCGGACTGCCCCGATTTCGAAGAATGGCTTCTCGTCCAGCGTGAAGCCCTGCATCGCCGCGTGCTTGCCATGTTGGAGCAGTTGGCGAATCTCCACGAGGCCATCGGMGACCATGGCAAGGCCCTGAGATTTGCCTTGCGACATGCGGACCTCGAGCCGTGGGATGAAGCCGMCCACCGCAGGGTGATGCGCCTTTACGCCTTGTGCGGCCAGAGCGGTGCGGCCCTTGGACAGTTTGACGCGTGTTGTCGACTGCTCAAAAAGGAACTGGGCGTCATCCCCGGCGCGGAGACACGGCGGTTGGCCGAGCGCATCCGCAACGCTGAATTCGGGCGCCCCGAGATCCCACCCGCCCCGCCGCAGACAATGCCGCAACTGCAATCGCATGCGCAGCGCCGCCAGGCCACCGTGCTGTTCTGCGAGTTGATTCCCTCCGGAATCGACGACCCCGACGATGCGATGGAACTCCTGGCCGCACCCAGGGCCCACTGTGTCGAGATCATCCGCAGGCTCTCGGGATATCTCGTGCCCATGCATGGTGGCGGATTGCTGGCCTATTTCGGCTACCCGCAATCCCATGAGGACAGTGCGGTGCGTGCCGTGCAGGCCGCGCTGGCCGTCACCCGGGTGGCCGCTCACGGCGTTGTGATCCGATCAGGCGTGCATACCGGTCTGATCATGACGGGCGGCGACCCCTCCCTGCCGGACACTGTCGGCAAGACTTCCGGGGTCGCCATCCAGCTGCGCCGCTGCATCGGGCACAACCAAGCAGCGATCAGCCGGGAGACGCACGGCATCGTGGCCGGCTATTTCGATTGCACGAGCCTGGGCGCCCAGTCCTTGCCCGACTCGGCCAAGCCCGTGGAAGTGTTCAAAGTCGAACGAGAGAGCGGCGCCCGCACCCGCCTCGATGCGGCAACGCAGCTGACGCCGCTGGTCGGACGGCAGGCCGAACTCACGCAACTCACGGATTTGTGGGAAGAGGCAAAGCAGGGCGCCAGCTTTGCGGTGCTGGTGCAGGGCGAGCCGGCCATCGGCAAGTCTCGCCTGGTGCATGCCTTCAAACAACGGCTTGCGGGCCAACCGCATGCCATCCGTCAGCTGCGCTGTTTTCCGGAATACAGCAAGTCGCCGTTTCATCCACTGCTGGTGCTGCTCGAAGCGAACCTGGGCTTCGCCCCCGCCGACTCCCCGGAGCTGAAGTCCGCCAAACTGGCGCGCCATGTCGCAACGACTTACCCTGCATTGGCTCGAGATGCCGTCCCCCTGCTGGCCTCGCTGTATTCCCTGCCGCAACCCGCACACGCCGACGCGACCGGTCTCTCCCCACATCAGCAGAAAGAACTGACGATCAAGCTGCTGCGCGCGATGTTGACGGGACCGGCGGCGAAGCTGCCGCTGCTGTTCATCGTGGAAGACCTGCACTGGGTCGATCCTTCCACACTGGAGCTGCTGACATTGCTGGTCGAGCAGAAGGGAGCCGAGGCCCTGCTCGCGATCTTCACCGTGCGGCCCGGGTTCATTCCGCCCTTTGCCGCTTCCGTGCTGCCGCTCGCGCCCCTCGCCGAACGCGAGATGGCGCAATTGATCGCCTCGGTCAGCGCGGATCTCTCGGCAGTGACGGTCGGCCGCATTGTGGAACGCGCCGATGGCGTCCCGCTTTTTGCAGAGGAACTGGCGAAGACTGCCACCCAGGACGATTGGGCAAGCATTCCGGGAACGCTGCATGACGTCCTGGCGGCCCGCATGGACCGACTGGGCGAAGCGAAATACACCGCTCAGATCGCCGCCACGATCGGGCGGGAATTCGGGGTCGACCTGCTGCGCAAGGTGTCCCCCTCCAGTCCGAGCGCGCTGGCGAGTTCTCTGAGTCAATTGATGGATTCCGGCCTGATATTGAAGGTCAATGAAGCGACCTGCCAGTTCAAGCACGCCTTGATCCAGGAAGCTGCCTATCAATCGCAAACTCGGGCCGATCGACAGGCGGCGCATCGGCAGATCGCGCAGGTTCTGCAAAGCGCCTTTCCCGACAGCGTCGCAGCCCGGCCGGAACTCCTCGCACATCACCTGTCCGCCGCCGGAGAAATTCGGCCATCCATCGAATACTGGACCAAGGCCGGGCAACGAGCGATCTCCGGCTCGGCCAACCTGGAAGCGATCGCACATTTCAATCGCGGACTGCAATCGCTGATGACCCTGCCCGGGACGCCGGAAAGGGATCGGACGGAATTCTCGATCCTGGTCGCCCTTTGCCCTGCGTTGCACGCGACCCAGGGCTACGGGTCCGAAGATGCCACCCGTGCCACGGCGCGAATTTCTGCCTTGCGCGAGTTGGTGGTGGCCGGTCCGGAAGCGTTCCTGGCCGAATGGACGCGCTTGAGGAACACGGTTGCGACCCTCGGTCCGCGCGGGGTGCCGCAAGCCGCCATGCGGCTGCTGAACCTGGTACGCGATGATCCGATCGGTCGGCAAGCGGCGCACTATGTGGCGGCCGTGGCGTCTTTCTGGCTGGGCGAGTTCGGAGCCTCGAGGGTGCACACCGCGGAGGCTGTCGCACTCTATCGCCCGGACCAGCATCACCTGATGCTGGAATTGTTCGGCGAAGATCTGTCGGTATCGTATGCCGGGCATTTGTCGTGGGCGCTTTGTTTCCTCGGCTTCGCAGACCAGGCGGAAGCGCTGTGCGGTCGGATGCTCCAGCAGGCACGAGCGATGAAACACCCCAAGACGCTTGCGATGGCACTGCTCTTCGCGACCATGCTTTGCCGCTGGTTGAACAGGCACACGGAGGCCCTGAGCTTGTCGGCCGAGACCATCGCCCTGACGCGACAACATGGCATGACTTATTGGATGGCGACGGGTGAAGCGTTGCAGGGCAGGGCCCAGGTCATGCAGGAAGGCAGGCAGGACCTCTCCCAGCTCAAATTGCTCGCTGTCCGGTTGAGCACGGCGTCTCCTTCGTATTCGGCGCAGCGTTCGTCCGACATGGCCGAGCTTCATATGCAATTGAAGTCGTACGACGAAGCGCTTGGCTTGCTGGCGCAGGCGCAGGCGGAAGAAGCAAGCACGGGGAGCTGCCAGTTCGCGGCCGAGCGCCATCGCCTCAAAGGGGTATGCCTGCTGGCCCTTTCGCCGCCCGACGCGAAGGCCGCCGAAGCTTCTTTCGACCAGGCGCTCGCCATCAGCCGTCGGCAAGGCGCGAAGATGCTGGAACTGCGGGCCGCCGTGAGCCTGGCGCGGCTATGGCAACAGCAAGGCAAGAAGGAGCAAGCGTGGCGCATGCTGGCGAATGCTCGCGACGGCTTCACCGAGGGCTTCGACACCCCGGATCTTGTGGAAGCGGCGGATCTGTTGCGCGCCCCGATCTAGAGGCCGCGCGCTCAACTCGGCACCGCCTTCATGCCACGAACACTGAAGCAGTCGACCGGACGCTGAAACCCCTTCAAGCCGAGCGTCTGCGGCGGCTCCACGTCGAGCAGCGACTCCAGTTGCGCATAGACGGGCCGTGAAATCAGGATCTGGTTTCGCTCGGCCTCTCCGCACAGTCGTGCCGCGAGGTTGGTCACGGTGCCGATCGCGCCGTAGTCCCAGCGCCCCTCGAACCCGATGGCGCCGATCGTGGCGAAACCCTGGGCGACGCCGATGCCCAGGCCGAGCGAATAGCCGCGCCGCAGCCATGTCTCGGCGATCGAGCCGACCCGCTCGCGGATCGCCAGCGACATCCGCACGGCGCGTTCGGCGGCGTCGGGCATGGGAACCGGATCGTTGAAGAAGATCATCATGCCGTCGCCGGTGAAGCGCTCGAGCGTTCCCTCGTACGCGAGGATCAGCTCGCCGGTCGCCGCGTGGTATTGGCGCAGCACGGCCATCACGTCCTCCGGTTCGGCGCTCTCGGCGAAGGCCGTAAAGCCGCGCAGATCCAGAAAGACCACGGTGATTTCACGTCGATGGCTTTGCAGAGGGTCTTCGGCGCCACCGCTCACGATGAGTTCAGCCAGTTGCGGCGAGAAGAAGCGTCGGAGCCGGCCGACGCGCTCGAGTTCGGCGACCTGGGTGGCGACGCGGCGTTCGAGCGATGCGTTCCAGTCCTTCACCTGCGCGACCAGCGCTTCGACCTGGTCGTGCAGGCGCTTGATTCGCAGCATCGAACGCACCCGAGCGGCGAGCGCTGCATGGTCCACCGGCTTCGTCAGGTACTCGTCGCCGCCCGCCTCGAGGCCGGCGACGACGTCCTTCAGGTCGGCCATCGCCGTCACCATGATGATGGGCGTGAAGGGAAAGTCGGGGTCAGCCCGCAAGCGCCGGCAAACTTCGATGCCGTCCATCTTGGGCATCATCAGGTCGAGCAGGATCAGGTCCGGTGTAAGGTCGCGTGCCGCGGCCAGGCCTTCCAGGCCGTCGGCGGCCGAGACCACCTCGTAGCCCTCGCTGCCCAGGCGCGCCTGCAGAATCTTGACGTTGGTCGCGTTGTCGTCGACGATGAGGATGCGTGGAGGGGTTCTCACCGTCAATTCTCCCGAGACAAAAAATGTAGCGGCTTCGTGGTGGTTCCACAAGGTCGCTCGCTCGTGGCTCGCGGTGGCGAAGCGCTCCATTCGGTCCTTGACGGGAGCCCGGCCATCAAACTTGAACAGCTTGTTACGCAGGTGTTGAAGCGTTCACCGCTGGCCGCGCTGGTGGAAGGGGTGGCGCGCGTTCGCGCCTCGGTGCACACCAAGCTGCTGCTGGCCTTCCTGATCATCACCCTGTTGTTCATCGCGATGGCGGTCGCCAGCCTGCTCATTCTCGTGAACACCACCGGGCAGAGCCATCTGCTCGACCAGGCGCATGAGCGCGTCAGCTGGGCGCAACAGAGCCAGCATGCGCTGGACAGGCAGATGCATTTCACGGCACTGGCGCTGTTGTCGAAGGATGAGGCCGCCATCGAGCGCATCCTGCGCGAGAACAACCGGTTCAACGAATCGCTGGCCAAGCTGGACACCGCCGCGGCCGCCGGGCAGAAGGGGCTGATCGACCAGATCCGCGCTTCGCAGGACGACGCCATGGGCGTGGTCGCCGACATTGCCAATGCCATCCGCGACGGCAAGCTCGAGAACATCACGACCGACCTGCTCCAGCGCGAGGAGCGCCTCGACGCGCAGATCGCGTTGCGCATGAGCCAACTGGTCGACGTGGAGCAGAGCCGGATGGCACAGCTGCGTGAAAGCGTCGGCGCCGCCAACCGCAGATCGCTGACCCTGACCCTGGTCTTCGCCGTGAGCGCCGTGCTGCTCGCCTGGCTGTGCGGGTTCGTGATCTCGTGGTCTTTCATCCTCCCGGTGCGTGCGGCGGATGTTTTCCTGGACGACGTCGCGGCGGGAAATTTCGGGCGCAAAATCATGGTGCCCAACCGTGACGAATTCGGAGCGCTCGCCGACCGGATGAACCACATGAGCCAGCAACTGCATCGTCTCGACGAATCACAGCGGCAGGCGGCCGCGAAGCTCGTTGATCTCAATGAGCAGCTGTCGCGCGCGAGCAAGGCCAAGTCCGAGTTCCTGGCCAACATGAGCCACGAGCTGCGCACCCCGATGAACGCGATTCTCGGATTCAGCGAAATGATGATCGACGGAATCTACGGCGAGGTTCCGGACGAGCTGAAGGAGCCGCTCACGGACATCCAGGTCAACGGCCGAAATCTGCTGCGGCTGATCAACGATGTGCTCGATCTGTCCAAGATCGAGGCCGGCCGGATGGAGCTGGCGCTCAACGAGTACGCCGTCAGCGATGTGGTCAACACGGTGCGAACGTCCCTGCGCTCCATCGCGGCGGAGAAAGGGCTGGCGTTCACGGCGCACGCGCCGGAGGATCTGCCGGTGGCCTACGGCGACAGCGGGCGGCTCGCCCAGTGCTTGACCAATCTGGCTGGCAATGCATTGAAATTCACGCGGCAGGGGCAGGTCGATATCGCCGTCGAACTCGTGGGTGACGAGCTCATCTACCGCGTCTCCGACACCGGCATCGGCATCGCCCAGGATGAACTCGACAACATCTTCACCGAGTTCCGCCAGGTCGATACGACCATCACGCGGGAATTCGGCGGAACGGGGCTCGGCCTCAGCATCTCGAAGAAGTTCGTCGAAAGGCTGGGCGGCCGCATCTGGGTCGAAAGCGAGCTGGGGAAGGGCTCCACCTTCATGTTTTCCGTGCCGTTGCGCGCGGGCGAAAGAGAGACCGGTTCATGACCGAGCGCAAGATCCTCTATGTCGAGGACAACGAGTACAACCGAAAGATCGTTCGGCAGTTGCTCAAGCGCTCGGCCTGCCGCCTGATCGAGGCGGCCGACGGCGAGACCGGCTTCGCACTCGCGCAGCAGGAGTTGCCCGATCTGATCCTGATGGATGTGCAGCTTCCCAAAATGTCCGGGCTCGACGCGACGAGGCTGCTGACCACGCAAGCGGCCACGCGCCACATTCCGATCATCGTGATCACCTCGTACGCATTGAGCGGCGACCGCGAGAAGGCGATCCAGGCAGGCGCCTCCAGCTACCTCGCGAAGCCCTACAGCCCGAGCGAACTGCTCACGATGGTCAAGCAGTTTCTCCCCGATATCTGACCGGAACACCAAGGGGGACCAAGGCAATGACCGTTCGAAACACACAGCGCATCGTGATGGCGACACTAGGTCTGGCGATGGGCTTCGGCGCCATCGCCGCGCAGCCGGAGGAAGAGCAGGCGCAGCAGTTCACGCCGGAATTCCGTGACATCCACAAGGGCTTCGACGCCAAGCACACGCCCAGGCTCACCGCGCCGGACAGCGTGCGCCGCGGCGCCTGGTTCAACGTGACGATCAGCGTCGGCGCCGACTCGCCGCATCCGTCGCTCTCCGAGCACTTCGTGCGCTATATCGCGCTTTACAAGGACTCGGTGGAGATCGCGCGGGCCTATCTGCACCCGGTCTATTCAGCGCCGACCGTGACCTTCACGATCGCGCTCGACGAAGGCGGGACGCTGCGGGCCGTCGAGGAGCCGACGCATTCCGCCGCCTGGGAGGCGTCAAAGAAGATCAGCGTCGTTCCCTAAAAGGGCGGCTCCGGGGCCGCGGTTTCACCGGGGCTTCAATTCCACAGTGAGCTGCGCGGGCTGCTGATCGCTCACGTTGACGCTCGCCGGCACCGTGCCGAGCGTTTCATGCCAGACCTGCAACTGGTACTGGCCTGGCGGAAGATTGTCGAACGCAAACGTCCCATCGGCTCCGGTAATCGCATAGAAGCGGTGCGCGGCAACAACCACCCAAGCCGTCATCCAGGCGTGCAGGTCACAGTTGATTCGAACGATCTCGGGCTGGGCGAAGGTGATCGGAATCGTCCGGCCCATCGGCTGCGTTCGGTTGAAGGAGACGTTGGTTTTCGGGGTGGCGTGAATGTTGTGGAGCAGGCGATCGCTGTTGAGGAAGTCCACTGTTGCGCCGGCCGGAACGATGACCACCCTGGGGATGAACGCGCATCCTTTCTGGTCGACTTCGATCTTCTGGATCGCTGGCGGCGCGGCGCCGGCCGGCGCGTTCTCGATCCAGACGACGGCGTTGCGAATCTCGCGACTCGCGGACACCTGAAGGTCATCGGCGGGCTTTTCGTTGCCGCACAGGTACTGGTCGATCGTGACAGGCACCTTGGCCGGCGCGGGGGCCGGGCCGCCGAACACGACCTTGCCCTTCATGCTGCCGGCAAGGCTGTGGCCGGCCAGGCCGCACATCAAGAGCAGCAGCGCCAGGACCTCGAGGACCCGGACGTCCTTCAATGGAAATTCCCCTCGGCGCCGAGTGCGTCGGAATCCATCGACCTGAATCTGCATGCCGGTCCCTTTCGCGCCTGGTGGGCGGGCCTCTAGCATGCGGGCAGTTGGTCTTGCAGATCCAATGTCCACAATGGCCGTGCATTTATTCCAAGGAATTTCCGAGCCATGGAACGGATGGGTGCGAGCGATGAAGGCGACACGATGATTGCAGGACGCGGATCGACGGGCTCCGTCACACCGGACCAGGGCATCGACGTCGATTTGCAGGAAGGTGTTCGTCAGGAATCGGCGCTAAGCCGTTGATTTAAAACGAAGCGGGATTTCCGAATGATGAGTTTCGTCGCGGGTTGCTTGTCACGAAAGTGTGCCGAGCGCCTGAATGCGTCGACGTGGTCTCAATTCCTCCTGCCTGGCGTGCGAGCGGCGCCTAGATAGCGGGGTCCGATGCTGGACAGTGCGGCAGGGCGGATACCCAGATCTCCCAGGGACGGCAGCAGTCCGGTGGCAACGTTGGGGGTGCGCATCGACTGAAGGTTGTCGCGCGACATCAGCGGTTCGCCTGGCAAGTGTTCCATCACGAGTGCCTGAAGTGTTCCTACAAGCTGCGGAATTGGAAGCACGGGTCTTTCGTGGCCTGACCACCGGCCGGCAAGCTTGACCAGCTCCGCCAGCGTGTAGATGTCGGGCCCTGCGCACTCGAAGGTTTGCCCCGACGTCTCTGGTCGCTCGAGGCAGACGAGAATCGCGCGGGCGACGTCCTCGACCCACACGGGCTGGAAGCGGGCTCCCGCACACGCCAGCGGGAACACTGGAGCGAACGCCAGCAGGCGCGCGAACAGGTTCAGGAAGCGATCCTTTTCGCCATAGATCACCGATGGACGAAGCAGCGTCGTATCGAGATCCGCATCCTTCAACACCCTCTCGCCTTCCGCCTTGGACCGGAGGTACCGGCTTGGCTGCGGACCGTTCACGCCGAGCGCGCTGACATGCACGATCCGCCGCACGCCGGCCGTGCGGCAGGCCGAGACCAGCGTACGAGGCAACTCGACGTGAGTTCGATCGAACTGTGCTTCGCTGCCATGGAGGATGGCGATGAGATTGACCACGGCGTCCTTGCCCTCCACAAGCTTCGTGAGTTGTGCAAGATCATGAACATCGGCGCTCACGAGATCGACCGATGCCGGCAGGCCCAGTTTCAACGCCGGCGACTTGTTGCGCGTGGGCACTGTCATGTCACAACCGTGCTCTGCGAGCAACGCACACAGGCTTTGACCAACGAAGCCTGTGCCTCCGAGAATCAGGACATGGTTCATGGGAGCTCCTGCCGTATTCGGCGGCTGGTCGGGCGTCCGAACTTGAGGCTCTTGATTGCCAGCGCATCGTAGCCCAGGCGTCGCCATGAATGACAGCGGGCCCCGCCGCACGCAGTGCCGGCACGGACTTGCGACGCAAACCTAAGGAAAGAGGGGGGCCAACGTGAAGGCGCGAACACATTCGTGCAAGAACGGCGAACAGAATTCTGCGAATGGACACAGGAACTCTACAAATCACTGACCTGGGACAGAGGCACGGAGATGCACGCTCACAAGAAGTTCACGTTGGCCACCGACATTCAGATGCTATGTGGGACTACCCGAGAGAGACCCGTCTAGCTTAGCAGCTAAGCTAGCAGTTGCCCTTCTTTGCCTGTCCTGGCGGGCATTGCTTTCCGTAGCCGCCACCTGGATATCCTGGACCGTCGGGGTAGATGGCGCAGCCCCCGAACATGGCCATCGCGAGTAGTGCAGCAACCAGCTTCTTCTTCATGGGATGGCCGTCCTTTCTATCGTTGGCATTCGAGCATAGCTGACGTGCATCATGGTTGCGCCGTCATCGATGAGAGTTCCGCGTAGGACTTCGCGACGCGCCCAGCTGTCGACCCAGACCACCGGGGACGGCATTCTGGTCGTCGATGTACCACTGTGGATCGGATTGCGTGGTGTCGCGGGGCGTCCACCGGCCGCACGCCGGTGCCGGGCTGCTCCAGGTGCGCGCTGTCGCGTTCATCCCCTGACGGGAACGGGCTGCGCCCGCTGCACGAAGTGTTCAGGCAGGAAAGTCACGACCGGCTCGATGAGTTGCCACTGCGCCGTGAAGAGCAGCGGGAACCCCGCGGGCCTTGGCTCGCGTAGCACGATGGAATGCGCCTGCGTTGCCGCCGGGCGCAAATGCTTGATGACCTCCGACGGGTTCGCCAGGGGGCCCTTACGAACGATCTGGACCATGCCGGCCTGCCGCGTTGGTCAGGTGCTTCACCGCATCTACGAACGACAGGCCGAGGACGTGCATCGCCAGATCGATGGCGCCGCCACCGCCGAGCCGCACTCGTGTGTCGTACCACTTGGCTCCGGTGGTCAGGATCTCGAACTCGCCACGCGCGGTGGACACGTGCCAGCGACGGCTGTGGTCGTCCTTGACAGGCACATACGTCGGGTCCAGCCTGACGTGCGTCGTCAGCAGCGCCAGGGCTTCGCCGGCCGGCATCTCGCGAAGCCGTGTCGACGTGGCTGCACTGAATGATCTGCGCGCTACCATCACCGCGACCCCCACAGGACTTGCCGAAAAAAATGCGGCGCGCCGGGCTACTCGCCTCTGAAAGAGGCTTGGGCTGCTCGAGCAGTTCCCAGTGTTCAGCGACTCGTCAGATCAGGCAGCCGTGTTGACACTCTCGAATGCAACCTAACACCCGAGCGGGGGCGTCGAACCCTTGCTGTCAGACAAGGTGCTCACGTATGCTTGCGTAGCGCTCGTCATCGCTGGCGATCAAGCCGCATTCTCCGCGCGAGGCGGTTCGCCTCCTTGGGGCTCGACCTGTCACCGATCGAGGCACGCCCTGCCATCGACCACGAGGTGTTCACGATCCGCGAACCGGCCGGGCATGCCATCACGGTCTTTTCCAGCCGCGCTTCAGGCAACTGGTGTGCGGGTGTGAACATCTTGCCGGCCTTAGTTTCCCGTCGCCGCATCACGGCGTGAGGCCGCAATGCCTTATTGCTGACGCGCGTAGCGGCCCGGCGACAGCCCGACATGGCGGCTGAACGCCGTGCTGAATGTACTGGCCGAACTGTAGCCCACCCTCTCGGCCACCTCGGTGATGGCGATGCTGTTGCGGCTAAGCAGATCCTTGGCCAGCGCCATGCGCCAGGCCAGCAGGTACTCCATTGGGGGCAGGCCCACCGCACGCGAAAAGCGCTCGAAGAAGGTGGAGCGGGACAGGGCGGCCTCCTTGGCCAGTGCATCCACCGTCCACGAGCGCGCAGGGGCGCTGTGCATCAGCCGCAGCCCCACAGCCACCCGGGCATCCGCCAGCCCACGCAGAAGCCCAGGCGGGGCGCCATCAGAGGTACTGGAGCGCAGTGCCTCGACCAGCAGCACTTCCACGAACCGCGCCAGCACCAGATCGCGGCCAGGCCGCGCTTCCATGCACTCTTGCCTGACCAGTTGCACCAGAATCGACAGACGCTCGATGCCTCGCACATGTMGCAGCGTTGGCAGCAGTGACACCAGCAACGCGGCGTCGGGCGAATCGAATTCGAAGTAGCCACCCAGCATGCGCACGTTCGGCGGGCCTTTGCGCCTGCCGTGGCGCAACTCGTCCTCGGGCGCTGGGGCCTTGGGGTCGAAAAAAACTGGCACCGCGGGTTCCATGCCCGACAACGTGAACCCCGGCGTCGCTGGCATCAGCACGAAGTCGCCCGCCTCCAGGGTCACAGGCTCTTGCCTGTCCACTGCCAGCACGCATCGACCTTCCAGCATCGCGCAGAAGCTGGGTTGGCCAAAGTCCGAGTAGCGCACGGCCCAGGAACCCGCGCCGCTGATCACCTTGGAGAACACCGCGCGCGGTCGCAGCAGCGTGATGACCTCGGCGAGTGGATCTACCATGACCGGACTCCTGCAAAAGAAAATTGGACTTTGTAGTGTAGTTAATCCGGACCTGGCCCGATATCGTTGCGCCACCTTCCACTGCAACGACAAAAGGACTCGCCATGAAAACCATACTGATCACGGGCTGCTCTTCCGGCTATGGCCTGGAGACCGCTCGCCATTTCCACGCCCGGGGCTGGAACGTCATCGCCACCATGCGCACCCCGCGCTCCGGCATCCTGCCGCCGTCGGCCCGGCTGCGTGTGTTGCCGCTGGACGTGACCAAGCCTGAAAGCATCGCCTGGACCCTGGGGGCCGCGGGCCCCATTGATGTGCTCGTGAACAACGCGGGCGTCGGCCTGTTCGGCGCCTTCGAAGCGACACCCATGGAGACGGTGCGCGACATCTTCGACACCAACACCTTCGGCACGATGGCGATGACCCAGGCGGTCTTGCCGCAGTTCCGCGCGCGCCGGTCGGGCCTGGTGGTGAACGTGACTTCGAGTGCCACGCTGGCCCCCATGCCGCTGGTGGCGGCATATACCGCCAGCAAGACGGCCATCGAAGGCTTCACCGCGTCGCTGGCCTTCGAGCTGGAAAGCTTCAACGTCCGCGTGAAGCTGGTCGAGCCTGGCTATGCACCCACCACGCAGTTCACGGCGAATGGCGCCGAGCGCATGCAAGGGCTGATCCCCGAGGCCTACGCGCCTTATGCCCAGGCGATCTTCGCCGCGCTGGGCCAGCCAGCGGCCGTCACGACCGAGCAGGATGTGGCCGAGGCCGTGTGGCAGGCCGTGAACGATGCCTCTCCACGGATGCGTTATCTGGCCGGTGCCGATGCGGTCGCGCTCGCAGGCTCGACGGGCGACTGCGCTGTCGCAGCGTGAAGACCAGTGTCGTGCTGGGCACAGCGGGTTTGCCTCAGAGAACCATCCAGCGACGCCGCCAGAGCTCTGCCGATCATCGAGAGCTCGGACCTCATCGCGACCGTGCCGCGCGACCTGGCCAACATCTGCGTCCACCACGGCGACATCCGCATCGTCGAGCCGCCGTTCAAGTCACCGGCAGTCGAGGTGCGCCAGTTCTGGCACCGGCGCTTTCACCAGGATGCGGCCAATGTGTGGCTGCGGGGGCTGGTGCAGCGGCTGTTCGGGGCCTGAGCGCCGGCTGGGGCAGCGCGCCGCAAAAGCATGCTGCTCGGGGAGCAGGCCAAGCTCCAGCAGTTGAAAGAGTCCCGAGCCGAATTGCCTGCCTGGCGCGACGGCAATCTAGCGGATCACCCGGTTGGCGCGCAACAGCAGCGACTGCGGCAGCTTGAGCCCGATCGCGCTGGCGGTCTTCAGGTTCAGCACCAGCTCGAAGGTCGTGGGCCGCTCGATCGGCAGGTCCGCAGGCTTGGCGCCCTTGGCCATGCGATCGACATATGAGGCGAGCCGCGCGTAGGAGTCCACGAGGCGCGGCCCATAGGTGCAGAGCGCACCGCTGTCCGCGAAGATCGGCCAGCCCGACATCACGGGCATCTTGCGCGCGATCGCGAAATCGAGGATCTGCCGCCGGTTGGTCACCACGACGCTGTCGCTGAAGATCGACACCGCACGTGCCGGCGATGCGGCCATGGCCTCCAGCGAGGACGCCACCTCGTCGCGCGTGCGGGCGAGAAAGTAGGCCGTGCGCAGGCCGAGTTGACTTGCGGCACCGTCGGTGTAGTCGCGCTCGATGTGCGAGCCCGGGTGCTCGGGGTTGAGCACGATGGCCACGTCGCGCAGCGACGGAACCATCTCGCGCAGGATCTCCAGCAGCTTCCCGTTCATCTCGGCGGCCAGCAGCGTGAGGCCGGTCATGTTCGAGTCGGGACGCGCGAGGCTCTTCGCGAAGCCCGCCGAGACAGGGTCGCCGCTGAAGACGTAGGCCACCGGCACCGCCACCGGCAGGCCGTTCACGACGTCGACCGCCGGACCTCCCTGCGCCAGCAGGATGTCGATCGGCATGCGCTGGAGTTCCGCAACCAGTTCGGGGACGCGTTCGGCCGCGCCGTCGCCATACCTGAACGCGATGACGAGGTTGCGGCCCTCGACATAGCCCAGCCGGGCCAGCGAGGCGCGCAAGGCGGCGACCATCGGGGCCAGGCTGGTGGCGTCCTGAGCCGTGACCCATCCGAGGCGCAGGACGCTTTCAGCTGCGCCTGTCCGCTGACTGTTCTGCAGACACGCAAGGGCGAACGCGGTGCCCAGGACAGTGCGACGTTTCATGGCAGGAGCGTGCGCGTTCGGCGTCAGATGCGCAAGATGCCGGCTCGTCGCGCGCTCCATCAACTTGGGGACGGCGCGGGGCCCAACCGTGCCGCCTCGATCGCGGCGATATCGATCTTCCCCATGGTCATCATCGCCTCAAAAACGCGCTTCGCCGCCGCGCGGTCGGGATCGGCTATCGCCGCGGTGAGCACACGCGGCGTGATCTGCCATGACAATCCCCAGCGGTCCTTGCACCAGCCGCACTCGCTTTCCTGGCCGCCGTTGCCGACGATGGCGTTCCACAGGCGATCGGTCTCGGCCTGGTCGTCGGTCGCGATCTGGAACGAGAAGGCCTCGTTGTGCTTGAAGTGCGGGCCGCCATTCAACCCGATGCAGGGGAGCCGGCGACCGTGAACTCGACGACCAGTACATCGCCCTGGTGGCCGTCTGGATAGTCGCCCGGCGCGCGGAGGATGGCGCCGACGGCGCTGTCGGGGAAGGTCCGGGCATAGAAGTTCGCGGCGTCGACGGCGTCGCCGTCGTACCACAGGCAGATCGTGTTCTTGGGTGTCATTGCGAGTCTCCTGAAGAATGGTGCGACGGCATGCAGGCGCTTGCAAACAATATCCATCGTCGTCGTCGCCAAACCCCGGTCTGTCGGACGAGACCGATGCCGTTGTGCGGATCGGCTGATCACGCACACGCAGTATGCTTGCAGCCCATGCCTCCCATCAGCAGCGTTACCCAGCATCCGCAGCGCGTGGAGCTGCACAACGAAGTCCATGCCCGCCCGCCGGAAGCGCTGACCGGCGCCTTGAGCATCGCGCATGTCGTGATGCTCGCCGACGCCGCGCAACGCGCGCAGAGCCGAACGCATCTTGCACGGCTGTTGCGCGACCATCATCTGGCGCCGCCTGACGAGACCACCACGCATTTGCGGGTCGGAGTCGGAGCGCTGCGATTGCGCTGGGAGCTGCACACCGAGTTCGTCACCTGGACGTTCACGATGCATGAACCTGCTCAGGCGAGCCATACTCGCCTGCCCGCCAGCGCGATCGATGCCGTGCCGAACGACTGGCTCGGCGGGCTTCCCGGGCAGTGCCTCTGCAGCCTCAATCTCTGGGTATTTGCAGCGCGCGGAAGCGTCGGCGACGTCCGTGTCAGGGAGATGCTGAACGAGCAGGCGCTGGTGGGCTCCAGCGTCGCGGGCGAACAGGCGCAGGTGTACACCGACTTCGCCATCCACGCGGACGGTTCTTCCCGCATCCTGCTTTTCGCGGACGATTTGCAGCCTCGCCGACTCGGCCGACTCGTGCAGCGGATCCTCGAGATCGAGACGTACCGAATGGCGGCCCTGCTCGGATTGCCGGCGGCGCGGCAGGCGGGCGAGGCCCTGGGCAGTGCGGAAGGCGAGTTGGCGGCGCTCGCACAAGCCATTCGCAGCGCGGAGCGCGACGCGGAACCGGTCTTGCTGGACCGGCTCACGCGCCTCGCCGGGGAGGTCGAGAGCCAGCATGCCGCCACGCATTCACGGCTTTCCGCCAGCAGCGCCTATTTCGAACTGCTGGACCAGCGCATCGTGCAGATTTCCGAAGCAAGGCTGGGTGGTCTCCAAAGCATTGCCGAGTTCATGGACCGACGCCTGACCCCGGCGCGAAAGACATGCGAATGGGCGGTGCGGCGACAGGATTCACTGTCCCAGCGCGTCTCCAGGATGAGCGACCTGCTGCGCACCCGCGTGGAGATCGAGCAGCAGCAAAGCAGCCAGGCGGTTCTGGAGGCCCTGAACCGCCGGCAGGATCTGCAACTGAAGCTGCAGGCCACCGTGGAAGGACTCTCGGTCGCGGCCATCACCTACTATATCGTCGGCCTCATCAGCTACCTGGCCAAGGGTGCCCAGAGCATCGGTTGGCCGATGTCGCCGGAGACCACGGCTGCACTGGCGATTCCGCTGGTGGCATTCAGCATCTGGTGGTCGCTGCGGCGCCTGCATCGCAGGATGTTCATCCACTGACGAGATGCCATGACGGTGGCCGACCTTCGCCTGCCGCAGTCCGAGGCATTGGTCGGCAAGTGCCTTCTCCGGGAGGTCAAGGCAGGCGAGGCCATCACGCCCGAACTGCTGGCCGGTCGCGCGCCGGGCAGGCTGCCCGACGCGTCGCTGGTGCCGCGCTGTTCCGACGCCGGCTTCAAGCTTCCTGATCCTCGCGAACGCCCGGTTTGCGCGAGGCCTGTACAGCCGTTGCGGGCCGAGGATTGCGGTAGGGACGCCCATTGCTGGACGTCCTGTGCGAGCGAACGCCAGCAACCAGTCTGAACCGGAAGTCCAGTCAACTGACCCAGAAGTTGGCGGCTTGACGCTCGGCCTGTGCGCAGACATACTTAGGCATTCACTTAAGTATGACACTTGCAATGCGCTGGACCCTCTATTACCACCCGCTCTCCTCCTTCTGCTGGAAAGTGTTGATCGCGCTCTATGAGGCCGACGTCGAGTTCGAGCCGCGTCAGGTGGACCTCGGCGATCCGGCCGCCCGCGCCGCCTTCGAGGCGATCTGGCCGCTTGCCAAGTTTCCCGTTTTGCGCGAGAACGCGCTAGGCAAGACGCTCCCGGAATCGAGCATCATCATCGACTACCTGGCTCGAAACGAGCCCTCCGCGGTCTCGCTCGTGCCGAGCGATCCAGACCTGGCGATGCAAACCCGGCTGATCGACCGACTCATCGACTGCTATATCCACCTTCCGTTTCAGCAGGTGGTCGCCGAACGCCTGCGTCCGCAAGGGCAGCACGATCCTTTCGGGGTCGAGCAGGCACGCAACCAAATCCGCTCTGGCTACAACCTGATCGCCCCCATGATCACCGGACCCTGGGCCATGGGCGACACCTTCACCTTGGCTGACTGCGCCGCCTTGCCGGCGCTGTTCTACGCCGACTACACCATCCCCCTGACCGATTGGCCCGAGCTCGCTGCCTACCTCGGCCGCCTGAAGGCGCGGCCCAGCGTGGCCCGGGTACTGGCAGAGGCCGAGCCCTTCTTCCAGTACTTTCCCTTGAAGGACGGCTGATGCCGACCCCGGCCGCCAATCTCGACTTGACCTTCCAGGCTCTTGCGGACCCGACACGGCGCAGCATGGTCGAGCGTCTGTCCCGCGGTCCCGCCTCGGTCAGCGAGTTGGCCCAGCCGTACGGCATGTCGCTGCCGGCCATCGTCCAGCACCTGGCGATGTTGGAAGACAGCGGGCTGGTGCGTTCCGAGAAGGTCGGCCGGGTGCGTACGTGCCGAATAGAGCCCACCGCGCTCAGCCTCGCCGAGCGGTGGTTCAACCAGCGCCGGGCGGAGTGGGACCAGCGTCTCGACCGTCTCGGCGAACACCTCCAACGCTTTCCAGACGGAGAACCGAAATGACCGCCCAGAGATCCGAAGCGAACCGCAGCGTGGCCCACGGGGTTTTCACCATCGAGCGCACCTATGCGTCCGTGACACCGCAGCGGGTGTTCGACGCCTTTGCGAGCATCGAGGGCAAGAACGGCTGGTTCACCGCGCCCAATGACCGGTGGGACATTGTCGAGCGGACCATGGATTTCAAGGCCGGCGGCCGCGAACGGCTGAAGGGCCAGTGGAGGACCGGCTTGGTCACCGAGTTCGATGCGACCTACTTCGACATCATCCCCGGCGAACGCATCGTGTACGCCTACGAGATGCGCCTGGACGGGCGGAAGATTTCGGTCTCGCTCGCTACATTCGAGTTCAAGCCCTCGGGCGCCGGCGCCAAACTGATCATGACGGAGCAAGGCGCCTTCCTCGACGGCTACGACGACAACGGAAGCCGTGAGCGCGGCAGCCGTGAAATCATGGACAAGCTCAGCGCCTACCTGGCGGGCTGATGCCTCAGGCGTCGGAAACGCTCAACGGATGCGATCGCGCAGCGAACCCCCGAACAGACCGAGCGCTGAGTGCCGATCCTGACTGCCAGTCATCTGCGCTGAATGGCCGCAACCGTTCTGAAGTCGACTTCGCAGTGCAATCTGCCTTCCGGCTTCACGCGCGGCCAGCAGCGCAGTCCGAAAACTATGTCGACGTGCGCCATGGTCGTCATCGAGAAGCGCGTCGAACCCATCCAGTGCTTTAGCGTCCCGAAGACATGTTCAATCATGGATCTTCGAAGCGTCATGGCGGCGAGTTTTTTTGATCCAGCAGTTGTTGCACACGTTCGAGCACTGCTTCGTGCTCCGGCCACGAAGCCCGCCGCTCGAATCCTCTTGGAGTGCCCGCCGCGATGGCGGCGGGTCGGCCAGGGCCAGAAGATGGGGCAGGCGAGGGGGCTTGCTGTTCCCTTCAGGATGCCACGCCGTTCGCGCCGTCAAGGTCTGCGCGCACCCTGTGCGCTGGCGGCCTGCGGCCGTCTTCGAACCTAGACCGCTTGCGCAGCGGCGTGCCGTGGACGCTCACGGGCAATCCCGCACGCTACGTACAAGGAGAACGCCATGGCTTCCAACTTCCCATTCATCACCGAAGAACAGTTCGATCTGCTGCTGGCCAACGGCCGCATGGCGCTGGCT
>NZ_JBFUCJ010000120.1:0-20431 GCF_056405295.1 Variovorax sp. P1_H2
GTCCATAGCGTGTCTTGATCAAAAAATTGAACCAATCCTCTCTCTCGATAGATTCCGAACCCTAACGCATGAGCCGTGGCGAGAGTTGGACGGGGATTTCGGTAGCATTTTTCCAGGATGATGTCTTGACGAGGAATCGCTGTATCTGAAGAATCAAAATTCACAAGCGGCTTTCCGTCGGAGTCTCGGCCAAAAAGCTCCTCCGGAGGCAAAACGGAATTCCCAGTGAGTGATTGCAACTCGTCGTAGGCGTACACCAGCCGCTTGGGACTTGAAAGGAAGCGATGACATAACCGCAAGAACTCCGGCGGAAAATCTTGGGCTTCGTCAACGAGAATCAGGTCGTAGTAAGGCTTGATGGGGCCTTCATATTTAAGTGCCTCCGAGACCGCGCCCTGAAAAGCATTGTCAGACCCGTACTTTGTCTTTGCCGTTCCAAAATCCAAAAATTTCAATGCCTGTTCGCGGCAATATTTGTGATAAACACCGTCCTGCTCTTTGTCTCCAGGGCCACCCCAAGCATTAATAATATCGATTCTTTCCCAGTCAGGCTCCGTGCTCGTCTGTTCAATCGTAAAACTATTAATTAGTCGCTTGAATTGATCTTTAAGCGATCGAGTATTAAAGGTGACAGCGATCTTCCAATCCGGGTTCTGGGAATGTAGGTATGCGACTTTTAAGGCAAGAACGATTGTCTTTCCTGAGCCCGCTAGCCCGCGAACTCGCTGTACTCCGTCGACTGTTTCAATGACTGCACGAGACTGATGTTGGTCTAGGTTTGCAATCGAGTCTTCAACCGATTTGAGTCGCGCCGCTCGCGACGTTGGATTTTTTGGCTCTCGCTTTGATTTGCCTGACCGAATTGAGGTTACGACTTGAATCGCTGCCAGGACGTGCGGAAAAACTTCAGCCGACAATCCCTCACAGGCTTCGATAGACGCCAATAAATTTTCTCGATTGGTAAAGATGTACGGGTCATCGGAAGGCGGTATATTTTTCTTAGCGGGAGCAAAAGTGAACGTGTTGATTTGGAATTTGAGATGGCGACCGTTTTTCAGGCTTGGATAAGGCTTAAGCTTTACATCCAGCATTGACGCGATTTCGTCTAGTCGATTCTCGAAAGCTCCGACTTCGACCCCTTCAACAAGATCAAATGCGATTAGGCCGAATTGCCTGCTGAGCAGAAGAGCGTCGAATTTCACTGGGCCTAGAGGCGATCCAATGATYGGATAGCCGATGTAAAGATAGCCATCGGCGTGGAAAGCGTCCGCAGACAAAACTTCAGCGAGAGCTTTCGCTGCTTCCGGTTTATCTTTGTTGGAGCCCCAAACAATGTTTAGCATTTAAGTTCTCATACTGTTAGATCGCGACGAATCACGTTTGGCACGCTGCTCCCGCCAAGACTCGCACAGGCGATTTTGCTTCAGTTCGAAGCGATGAACGGAGTGCGGGCTGGTGCCATTTCAGCTCTCAAGGTCMGCTAGCTGGTGGCCGCAGTCGTTGCGCGCAGACAGGCGGGAACGGGGTCGGAGCCAAGCGAGAGCATAGCGATCCGTGGGAGGTGCGTTTGGCGATCAAGACGAGCCGACCCCACAGCTATCGGGTGGCGCACGTCAACGCCGCCCCGCCTCGAAGGCGTCGAGCACAGCCTGATCGCCGAGATGGGTGAGCATGTTGCGCAGGACTGCAAGCGGCGCGAGGAGGGCCGCTTGCGACTCCCAACTCAGGTCGGCCGGCGAGCCGCCGATGCGCTCGGCCAAGAAGAAGCGGGTGTAGGTCTCCTTTCGCGAAACGTCGCACAGGAACGCGATCAGGCGCGCGCGCACGCCGGCTTCCTCGAAGACTTCGACCAGCGCCGTCGCGGCGAGGCTGCGCCCGTCGATTCGGCCCTTCGGCAGCGTGAACTCGTGGCCGCCGAAGCCACCAGTCGGGGCGACGCACCACGCGCGTCCATCGGGCTCGACGACCAGGGCGCCGGCCGCCGGCTTGAGGCCATCCGGGCAATCGAAGGGCGGCTCAACCATCGGCATCGTGGCCGCGATCGCCTCCCAGCCACCGGCGTCGTTCGGTGCATCGAGCCAGGGCRCCAGGGCGAGCCCGTTCAGCACCCCTGGCACCGCACCATCGGGCACCGCGCACGCGGCCGCCAGCGGATCGCCCCAAGCGGCCAGCGGCGACGGCGCGTGCGGCTTGTGGATTGGCACCGGCTTGCCGGCGTCGTCTGGGCGCGGATGCCAGAGGGTCATGGCCGCTGCAGCGCATAGAGCGCATGCCAGACGTCGTGCAGCACCGCCTCACGCGCCGGGCCCTGGGTTTCCCGCACCCGAGCCTTCATGTTGTCGTACTTGATGCCCTCGATCGCAAGCGCCATAGCCGATGCGACCGCTGCGCGCGGCGCCCGCGCCCGGAACCGGTAGTCGGTCACCTTCGAGGCCTTGATCGGCCCCATGGTCGGCAGGTACCGCCGGCCGAGCGCTTCAAGATCGCCGCGCACCCGAGCGCGAACCGTCAACATGCCTTCTTCGGCATCGCCGGGCTTCTGCACCACCGAGAAGAACCCGAACTCCGTCACCAACCACATACCGCCTCCTACCCGCCACCACAGCGGGTCGCGGACTGTACCGTCGTCTCGGGCGCCGGTCTCGCGCGCGGTTTTTTTTAGTGGTGGCCCGGGCCACCCTGCGCGTGTATGTGCGGCGGCCCGGCGGGCGCACGATCTGAACTTGGGAGGGTTGGGAAGGTCGAGCCATTTCAGACGTAGGGGAGCTTGCGCTTTCGGAGGACGGGCGAATATTTGTTTGAATGCATGCGTGTACGTCGCAAACTACAAAACCCTCCCAAAGCCGGCCCCCTACGCCCCAAATCAACGAACCCTCCCAACCCTCCCAACTTTCGATCAGCCGCGCCAGCCAAGCCGTCGGTTCTCGTGGTCCGTGAGCTGGACACCCAGATACTTGATGCTGCTTGATTTTCGTTTGGTGATGCCGGGCAAGGCGGTCAGGCGCGAGCCCCACGTTGTCTGGCTCGGCGGGATTTCGCCGCGATCCTTCTTCCAGTTGTTGAAACTACGGTACAGGTCGTTGGCTGCCGATTCGCCTTTCCGTTCRCAGCAGGCGTCAACCCACTGCTGCAGATCATCGTGATCGGCCATGTACTCGCTCGATGCATCGCGCACGCTAGCGGGCACGGCCAAGCCATCGACATGCCACTTCATGGCACCCTCGATGATCCAAGCGAGGATCGCAGACGCCTCGGCCTTTAGCTTCTCCAGCATTCGCGGGTCACGATCCTTGCCCTTGAAGCTGGCGTTGAACGGCACCAGCAGCATTCGCCTCGCGATCGCGGGGTCACCGCCGCGCAGGCGCGGCTTGAAGTTGCCGACGATTACGTGCTTCTGCGTCATCGTGAACTCGAAAAAGTCCCCTCGCATGAATCGAGCGCTCAACGTGTCGTCACCCGTGAGTTCCTTGATCAAGCTCTCGTTGAAAAAGCTGTTCTCGTCGAGTTCGGAACTCACGGCAAGTCGCTTGCCGCGCAATTGCGCGAGTTCGGTCGGGTGGCGCTCGCCCCTCGCCTGCATCAACGCGCTGGCCTGCAGCTTTACGCTGTAAGAGCCAGCAAGCCATTGCATGAACTCCGTCAGCACGCTCTTGCCGTTGGCGCCAAGGCCGTAGAGAAAATGGATCACCTGCTCGCGCCGGTCGCCGGTCACCCAGTACCCCATGCTGCGCTGCATGCATTCGATGAGGTCACGGTCGCCAAGAAACACTCCGCTCATGAACCCGTGGAACGATGGGCACGAACCCGTGTAATCGGGCGCAACTCTCGTTGCCTGCGTGATGAACTCGATTCCTCTTTCGCGAAGTTTTCCCGTGCGCAGATCGATCACCCCCCCAGGCGTATTGAGGAGCATTGGGTCAGCATCCCAGAGGGACGCGGGCACGACCAATGCGGGGTCCGCCTGTGCGAGAGCCAGCGTTGCGTTTACCGTTCGGGCGGAGGTGATTCGTTTTGCTTCTCCGTCGTCGTCGCATTGATCTGCCGCGGCGCGGCAAATCCGCCGAGCCAAGTCGTACCGTTGCAGGTTCACGTCGCGGGACCACGTCACTCCGTTGTCGATCATCCAGCCGAGCCCCGGGCTCCAGCGAAAATTGGCCGCTCGGGCTACATAGTCGAGTGCCAATGCGTCTTCGCTGAACTCCGGCGGGGCGATGACCTGAAAAGCGGCAATGGGCTGAGGCTCGGGGTTTGGCGTGTCCGCCACGGCCGCAGACGCCACTCCCATCACTTCGACCTGCCCAGCCGCCCCCGACCCCGCCTCGCCCGATTCCTGAGGCGCAGGCAGGGCCGCAGCGGGCGCCTGGGGCGCTTTGAACGGCTCGGGCGAAATCACGGCCGCGGCCAGCGCATTCGCGTCCTCTTCGAGGCTTGCTTCGAATTCGGCGAAGGGCACGCCGGAGCGGAGAAAGGCTTCAAAATTGAAGCCCGCGGGGGGCTCGTCGGCAAGGCCCCAGCCCTTAGGCACCCCTACCGGCGGCTGCACGTACCTTACGCTTGCCGCGATACCTTTCAGCAGGCGGCCGATCGCGAGCATGGCCTGCTTGCCGGCTTCGTCGGCGTCGGGACCGAGTCCTACGCGACGGCCTTTGAGCGGACCGAAGTCAGTCGAGGGGTACCCGTTGGTGCCGCCAGCCCAGCCCAGCGCAATGAGCTTGTCATCCAGCTTGCTGGACTTGATCAACTCACGAGCTGCCAGGGTGTCCTTTTCGCCCTCCACAAGAAACACGTTTGCGTCTGGGTTCGCCTTCAACAACTCTGCTCCGAACAGGGGCCGCAACCCAGGACGGGCTTTGCGTTGCCACTGCATGAAGCCGGTGGACTGGTCGATCCAAAGACTGAGATGTGCAAAGTCCTTCTTCTTGGGACCGTAATCGTAGCGATCCATGAAGAAATCCAAGTCACCTTCGACGTTGCGGTATTCGTAGCGTGACGAAAAAGGCTGATCGATCCATTCGCCATCGACCTCTTTGCGCCGTGTATTCGGTGGAGCGGGCGCATCCGGAGGCACCGGCACGACAGGAACCAGGTCACTGGTCGTCACCGCCGCTTTGTTCGAGGCGACACGCGGACGCTGCACGTTGACAGCGCTTCCGTTCGCACCACCAAGCTGCGTCACCGCATCCTTGAACACCAACGTGTCATCAAGCGCCATCAGCAAATCGATGGCTCCGCGCTTGCCCTTTCCCGCGCCGCACCCACGACAGAGAAAGACGCCCTTCGTCGGATTCACGTCAAAGGAAGGCGTGCTTTCCTCGTGGAATGGGCAAGAGCAGCGCCATTCATCTTCGCTGATCTTTTTGAGGTCGTACCCGCGCGATTCCATCAGTTGCACCAGATTTACGGCGCGCGCCGCGTCGATGACTGCCTGGGGGAGGCCGGCCTGCGCGCTCATGCCGCACCTCGCGCGCGGGCTTCGACGCCAGGGCAAGACGCTTTCCACCCCCAGCGCGGCGGCACCAGCGGGCGCGGCGGGGCGTTGCAGCCCGGCGGCGCGTTGCAGGGCCCGGTGCGCACCAGGGCGGCGGCGCCATCGATCCGAGCCGCCAGGAACGCGCCAGGGCTGCATGCAGCCGCGCAGACACGCGGCAAGGGGGTAGCGAGGCTCGGGCAGCCAGCGCGGCGCGTGGGGGCGCCGTGGGCCTGCGTCGGCGCAACGGGCGCGCGGCGGATGATCGCGAAGTGCGCCGAAGGCAGCACGAGGGGGGCAGTATTGGTTTGCATCTTGCAATCCGTCGAGAAAAATCGAGGGGTCGCTTGCAGCCGGCAATCCGGGACGCGAAAATGCGCTCTGGTAGGGGCGCTTGTCGCTTGGGGCTGCAAGCATCAAGGAAGGCCTGTCCGGTTCGCGCCGGGCAGGCTTTTTCCGTTTAGGGGGCGGCGCTCTCCTGTTCGGCCAGGAAGCGGAAGACGTCGCGAGCAACCCACCGGCTGCAGCGGGTGCCCTGGCGCACAGGCGGGGCGAGCTTGCCGTCGCGCACCAGGGCGTGCAGCTTGGTCGAACCGACGCCGAGCAGCACCTTGACCGCTTCGCGAGGCAGGCGGGTTTCCGGCACCAGCCGGGCCGCCGTCAACACGGTTTCGAGATCGTTTGCCATTTATGGCTCCTTCGTTGGAACAGTCGAAGCTTGTTGTCACGACCAGGCGGTGCGAACACATGCGACCGGGAACGCACGTACGCGACTAGGCGAGCCGCGTTGCATGCGACGCGCACGCACGAGCACACCAGCCCCAGGCCAGGGGCTCGCGGTCATGAGCAAGATGGCGAGGGCTTAGTGCGCGGCCGGCTGGTTCAGCAGCGCTTCGACGTCGGCAGAGACGACGCGCACGGCGCGCGCGCTCAGTTTCACGGTGCGCAGCTTGCCGGCCTGGATCAGGCGGTAGACGGTCGTGCGGCCGCAGGACAGGCGTGCGCCCACCGAGGCGACCGTTTCCATGATGGGCGCGGGTTTCTGAACGACGGGGGCAGCGGCGCGGGGCTTGCAGGCGCGATGGGCAGCGTTGGGCATTGGTGCACTTTCAGGTTGGCAGGTTGGTCTTGCCCCGCTGGCCCGCGCCTGGATAGAATGCAACAACAACATGCATCAAATTTGTTGAGGCACTCCACATCAGGAGCTTGCCGCGCGAGGCCCTCTTCAGGTGTTCCACCACCTGACCCGAGGGCCTCGTTGTTTGCGGAGCACCGCGAGCGTACCTCGCCGTCCAAGGTCGTTCCACACCCTCACGTCTCACCGCGCCGCAACGTACATCAAAGATGAGGCACGTTCAAAAAAAAGGACCACTGCCTCAAGGACTTAGCGGGGCCGAAATATTTTTTGTCGCGGCGAAGCAACGCAACTCGGCACTATGTCAAGGAAGCGCGGCCTTCTACCGGCGGCACGCGCGGGCTGCTGTTTGAGTCTCGCTCGCACGCGGCGCAACCCGTGCATGAGCGCCGCGCGCTGCGATCAATCGACGACGTCGACCTAGCGCCAGGCCTGCCCGGCGGTGCATGCATCCGGGGCCGATGTGAGCCGCGCAACCGGCGCGAGGCCAGACCCACGGCGCCGGCATCAACGCGCGCCTGGTGACGGCGCCAGAGGCTTTTCTGGCGCCCTCCCCCCGGTGGACGCATTCCTCGCTTGCCTTCGGACGCCGCGCCAAGGATCTCGATTACGCCACGCTGGCGGCGCGCCGAGGCCGCCCGCGCCGGGCTGGCGCTTCGGCAGGCTGCGCAGCGATGCGCTGCAGCAGTGCACCAGCCGCCTCGTCGGCCGGGTCCTGCGGCACAAGCTCGCCGCGAAAGGCCTTGGCCAGCAGCGCGGGGGTCAGCCGATCGACGGCCGTCTGGGCTTGGGACAGGCGAGCTTCGAGGCGGTCGGCGAACGCGAACAGCTTCTCGACGCGGCGCACTATTTCGGCTTGCTCCGCCATGGAAGGCAGCTTGACCTCAAAGCTCCGAAGTTGGCGCAGATTGATTCGCGGCCTTGTGGCGCCGTGCACTTTTGCCTTAAGCGCTTCATACGTCGTTTTACAAGCCAATCGAAATGCCAGAAAACGACGATCGCATACCGTTGAATCAACGCGCAGGCAAAAGCAGTCTGCTTTGTTGATTGCAGGCACCCCGAGATCGCCCGGAAATTCGCAAATGCGCACTTCTTCATCAACAAAGGATGAAAACAATAGGTCGCCCGACACTAGTGTGTGCCGTAGCAGCGTTTTGTACTTGTCAGCCGAAATGTACGTATCTTTGGTCCGATCGAAATTCAGATGGCCTATGTTTTCCAGGCGCACGACCCGAACTCCCTCGGACACATAGTCATCCGATTTCAAGTGCGACCCAAAGGGTCCATCCGAAACCGCAAGGCAAAGGCTGTCCAGCGGTTTTGTCTCCCATACAGGTGAGCCACCTACGCGCCAATCCTTTGTCAACTCACCTGACGTCGCGGCGGCCAAGACTGATTGGCGAAAACGTTTGAGCAGCGGGGCGACCCCCGCAAGGCGGACGCTACAGGCGTCCACACGGGCGAACACGATGTCGAGTTTGTCGGCGATGCGTTTCTGCTCTGCAAACGGGGCTAGCGGAATAATATCCCCCAAAACGAAGTCCTTCGGCACCCGCTTGTGGCCCACAGAGCCGGTCATATTGACGGCGCCTCGAATACGGAAACTGTCTGTGCTGAACCATGCGAGTAGATAACGCGCGTCCACCAACAGGTCTTTTGGACGACAAACGAAAAATTCGCTGCTGCCCGCGCCAATACCGTTTGGCAAATTTCGAGCGATGCCGGCTTTACCATTCTCAAAGCACGGCGTGATCTTTGCCAGCAGTACATCTCCATTAGCGAAGTGGGTGTAGGCTTTTTTTATTTCACCCCACGGTCGGAGCTCAAAGGCAAGTGGCGCGAGAAAGCGCTTGCCAAGCGCCTGCATTGGCGAGAAGCCCGCGTTCGTGTCAGTTGGCGCATCCGTTTTCGGATTGAGGCTAATAAGTTGATCGATGGATCTCAATGTCCAACCTGAAGGCAATGGCATCATTGCACCGCCTCCTCGCCCAACTCGGCCAGGATCGCCTCCAATTCTGCCAACGCGCCATTCATTTCCTCGATCGCCTCCCTCGCCAACGCCGCCGGCTCGGGTAGTTCCCCTGCGCCTTCCGCGCTATCGTCCTTGAGCCAACTGATGTCCAAGCTGTCCCCGCGTGCCAATACTTCGGCGCGGGTGAACCGGCGAAACCGGCCCGTGTCACCCTGGTCGACGCGCGCGCTGTGACCATTGGCGTCCTCGCCAAATGCCTGCTCGAAGGCCGCGAAATGCTCGCGCGTAAGAGGCGTCCGCTTGCCAAATTTGGGCGCGTTCGCGCGCATGTCGTAGACCCAGACCTCCTGCGTGCTGCCGGTCGCACCCTGCCCCAGCTTCTCGAAAAAGAGGACGTTGGTCTTCACGCCCTGCGCGTAGAAAATTCCTGTGGGCAGGCGCAGGATGGTGTGCAACCGACACTTGTCCATGAGGTCACGCCGCACATCCGCGCCCACGCCAGCCTCGAACAGAACGTTGTCGGGCAGCACCACAGCGGCGCGGCCACCGTCTTTGAGATGCCGCACGATGTGCTGCAGAAAAGCCAGTTGCTTGTTGTTGGTGGCGAAGGTGAGATCGTCGCGCGTAGGGCCGCCGCCGCCCTTGGCGGTGCCGAAAGGCGGATTACTCAGGATGACGTTGCTCTTCGGCAAAGCGCTGCCGGCGCTGCCGAGCGTGTTGCCCAAGTGCACCACCCCATGGGCGTCGCCCTCGATGCCATGCAGGAGGCAGTTCATGAGGGCGAGGCGGCGCGTGTCGCTGACCAGTTCCATGCCGAGGAAGGCCTTCTGACGCTGGAACTTGCGATCTCGGTCATTGAGGTCGAACAGATCGTCGGTACGGGCCTTGATGTACGCATCGGCCGCGATGAGGAAGCCGGCCGTACCAACTGCCGGGTCTTGCACGGTTTCACCTGCCTTGGGCTGCACCAGCGCCACGATGCTGTCAATGAGCGGGCGCGGCGTGAAGTACTGGCCCGCGCCGCTCTTGGTTTCGCCTGCATTCTTTTCGAGCAGGCCTTCATAGAGGTCGCCCAACCCGTCCTTCTCGGCGCTGTACCAGTCGATGCCGTCCAAGCTCTTGATGAGCTGCTCCAGGTGGCGAGCCTCCTTGATCCGGGTTTGCGCATCAGCGTAGATGGCTGCGATCAACGGGTCGGCATGCTGGCTGAGCTTCAGCAGGGTTTCGCGATAGTGATTGAGCAGGTTCAGCCCGCTCAATGTCGAGAGCTTGTTCCAGCGCGCGTACTCGGGGAGCCGGTGTTTTGCCAGGATGCCGCTTTGTTGGTTCTCGTGCTCCATTTTTATGAAGAGGAGCAGCACCAGTTCGGTGACGTAATCGCTGTAGTTGATGCCGTCGTCGCGAAGCACGTCGCAGAGGTTCCAGAGCTTCTGGACGATGTCGTTGGGGGTCATGGAAACAGGGGGAAGAAAAAAAAGAGTTCTAGGGCACGCTTACGCGGCCAAGGGCCAAATCCGCTCGGCCAAATCGAGCATCACATTGTCGAGCCTACCGCCAAGCAGCTTGTCGAGTTGCTTCGCGCCGCCATGGCCCACAAAGGCACTATTGACGAAACCATGATCCAGCACCACCTCGTGCGTGAGCTGCTTCGCCAGCCGTGCGAGCCAGCCCTTCTGCACCGGGGTCCAGGCGTGCGCGGCGTAGATGGTCTGCATGGCCTGCGTCACGCGCTGCTCAAAGGGCACCAGCGCCTCGCCCAACGCGGCCTGACGGATGTAGCCGAGGATGCTGGCCGCGATATCTTGATTGCTCTTGGTGCGCCAGGCGGACTTCAGGTTCGCTTCGCTGTAGCCGTGTTCATCGAGCAACAGGCGCACCTCCTTGAGTTGTTCGCGCGTAAGGTCGCGCGGACGTTGAACCACCACCGCCAGCGCGGCCGATTGGTTTATTTGCTCGCGGATGAAGCGGCCGAAGCCGTCAAGGTAATCCTCCGGCCGGGTATAGGCACCCCAGCTTTGATCACGCGCCTGCAGCACGTCGCTGTGCTGGGAGAGGATGGGCATGTAGGCCGTGCCCAGTAGTTCTTCGACTTCGGCAAGCTGTACGAGCAGGCGCGTGTTGCTTCGCAGGAAATCGGCAGCCGCCTTCGGGCCTTGCGCTTCCCCGAGCTTGTGCAGGTGCTGGTGCAATTGGTCGGGCGGCACGCCCCACTGTTGCTGAAGTTGCGCGAGCCGCTCCTTTAGGCGCGGGCGCTTTTCTGCGCTGTGCGTGGCTTTGCGCAACACCCGCATGAGCTTCTGATTGAGCTGGTCAAGTACCTCGTGCGCATGGGTACGCCCGGCCGCGCTGCCCGGCGCTTGAAGGCTGTCGGGGTTGTTCAGTTCATCGAGTAGTTGCTCGATCGTGACCCTTGGGTCTTTGACCAGCGGCCGCATTGTGTTGACGGCTTCGAGCGACGCATACAGATCGACCGGGTCGTAAATCTTGAAGACCGTCTTGCCGATCGCATCGCAGCGCCGCGTGGCCCGCCCGATCATCTGCTCGTAAAGGATGCGCGAGCGGACGCGKCGCAGGAAGACCAGATGACAGATCGCCGGCACGTCGATGCCCGTTGTCAGCAGGTCAACAGTGATCGCGATGCTTGGAAAGGTCTCGTTCTTGAAGCGGCTGATCAGTTGTTTGACCTTGTCGGATGCGCCGGTGATCTTCTTGACGGCAGCTTGGTTGTATCCCTCACCGTAAAGTTCGCCAAAGGCTTGGTGCAGCAGCCGCTCGACCATATCGGCGTGGGCATCCGTGGCGCAAAAAATCAGGGTCTTCTCTTCGCCCAGGGGATCGATCTCACGAGCAAGTTGCTCGCAGATGACGCGATTGAAATCTTCGTTGATGACACGCCGGTTGAAGCTATCGACCTGGAAATCCAAGTCATCGTCAAGTTCCGCGCTTTCGATTTCGCCGGTGCCGAGGTTGATGGCCTCGACCTTCTCGCCCTTCGCGAACTGAATGCCCTTTTTGCTAAGCAGCGTCTCATAGCGGATGGGCGGCTCATGGTCGATCAGGCAATCGTCCGCCACAGCTTCGCGGTAGCTGTAGGTGTAGACAGGACGCCCGAAAATTTCGGTGGTGTGCTTCGCCGGCGTGGCAGTGAGGCCGATGCGCACAGCGTCGAAATAGTCGAGCGCACGCCGATAGGCCGAGAGGTACTGTGCTTGATCGCGCAGAGCCTGCTCGCCCTCGGTCATTTCCTGATCCAGCGCGTAGCCCCGATGGGCCTCGTCCACGATGATGCAGTCGTAGGCATCGACCGCCGGTGGGGTATCGCTTCCGAAGATGCGCCGCACCATCGCCTGCACCGTGGCCACCTGCACGCGGGTTTCTGCTTCGGCCGACATGTCGCCAAGTTCGGCGACGTTGTAGATGCTGGACAAGGGCAGGCTCTGTTCTAAGGGAGCTTCGTCGAAGGCCGCGATGGCCTGATCGCCCAGCGCGGTGCGGTCAACGAGAAACAGGATGCGGCGGAAGCGCTCTGCCTTAAGCAGCCGGTACATGAGGCCGATGACGGTGCGCGTCTTACCCGTCCCGGTGGCCATCGCCAGCAGCGCCTGCGTGGCCCCGTCGGCCAGCGCCGCCTCCACGGCTTCGATGGCCTTGTCCTGATGGGGCCACAAATGCAAGTAGCCCAAGCCTTCTTCGCGCAGGCGGACCTCGGCGGCTTCCCTGTCGCGCTTGAGCAGGTCGAGCAACCCTTCCGGCGTGTGAAAGCCCTGGAGCGCGCGCGCCACGTGCGAGGGATGACGCGCGTCACGAAACCAAGTCCCGCTGAGTTCGGGGCTCTGCTTGACCAACGGGCGGCCGTTGCTGGCATAGACGAAGGGCACACGGAAGGTGCCGCCCTGCCCGTCGGGCCAAGGATCTGACCGGCCTTCGATGGTCCAGGCGGAATCATCGGGCTGCAGGGCGCGTGCGTAGCGTTCGGCCTGACCGATCTTGCCCGCCACGTTGATGATCTGCCGCTTGGCTTCCACAGCGGCCACCGGCGTCATACCCGCGAACAGCATGTAGTCGGCGCGGCCATCGGCCGTGGGCCACTCGGCGATCGCCTGATTGATGCCACGCACAGGGCGAACGCCCCTCGCGAACGTCATTTCCACGCTGTCCACGCGCCACCCCGCATCGCGCAACTGCTGATCGATGATCTGGCGCGCAGCGGCTTCGTCGAGGTGCACCTTCTTCGCCGCGATCTGCGAACGCCGCGCGAAGGTACTCACTTCATCGGCGCTGGCCTGCCGCTCCGAAGCTGCCATGTGCGCATCGAACTGCCGCTTGAGTTCCGCGTAGTTGCGGCTGGCCTCCTCGGCCAGTTCTTCGTACAACTCGCGTTCTTCTTGGGCCCGCTGGGCCATCTCGCGCTCCTGCTCGGCCTGTGCGGCCTGGAGCTGCGTCAGTTCGTCGCGAGCCCCCTTCGCCGCGTGCGCGGCGGCCAAATCAGCTTCGAGCTTGGCCACTTGTTCGTGCAAATCGGCGAGCTTGCGACTGGGATCGTCTGGCAGGACGAATTTGCCGGGGTTGAAGTCAACATCGCCGCCGAAGCTGCGGTGGAACCAAACAGCCAACTCGCGGGCCACCTTGAGGGCGTCAAGGCCTTCGCGATAGCCGATGCGGTGTGCAGGATCGTGCGCCGCTTGATTGCCTGTACGCCGCAGCAAATGGAACATCTGGGCAACTTGCGGGTCTAGCCCCATGCGCGCATCTACGGCTCGAAGGCGATCGGCTTGCGTGGATTGCTGCGCAATACCCAAGCGCGCTGCAATCTCCTCCGTCAACGCCTCGGCCAACAGGCGAAGCTTGAGCACCGCACTGGCGGGGTCGTGCGCGAATATCCGCTCCGCCGTCGCACCAAGATCGGCAAGTAGCGGATCGTGCTGCTTGAGAAAGCCGAAGTTGGAAGCGACGTTCATCACAGTTCCGATTGGTTAAGGCGGGCCGCTACGGAATGTAACAAGGAAGTCCTCCAGCACCAATCGCAACATCGGACGGATCGCGACACAGATCGCGACACGGTCGATAAGAAATGAAAAAGGGTTAGCAGGCACTTACCGGCTAACCCCCGTCATCATTGGTAGGACGTACAAGATTCGAACTTGTGACCAACGGATTAAAAGTCCGCTGCTCTACCAACTGAGCTAACGTCCCATACCAGATACCAGTCTTTCCCTTACCGGCATCGAATCCGGCAAAGCCTGAAATTATAGCGTGCCGTTTCGGGCAATCCGGTCGAGCAGCCATCCGGCGGCGCATTGGCCGAAGGTGGCGGTCACGCTGACCACCGAGCCGTAGCCATGGCAGTTCAGCGAGCCGTCGCCCTCGATCGCGCAGGAGGCATCCGGTGGCGCCACGCTCTCGCGGCTGAAGACACAGGAGACACCGATCTTTCGGCCCTCGCGCGGCGCCGCATGCGCCTTGCGCAGCCGCTGACGCAACTGCGCGAGCAAGGGATCGTGCGTGACCAATGCCAGGTCCTCGATCTCGACCTTGTGCGCCAGCCGCTTGCCACCGGCCGCGCCAACCGTGACGAAGCCCACGCCCGCCTCGCGCGCCCAGGCCGCCATCGCGAGCTTGGCCTTCACCTGGTCACAGGCATCGAGCACGGCGCTCACCGGCCCGTTCTTGGCTTCGGCGGTTCCAAGCAAAGCCTGCCAGTTGTCCGGTTCGACGAACTCATCGAGCGCCAACACCCGGCAAGCCGGATTGATGTGAGCGATGCGGTCACGCATCGCCTCCACCTTGGCCTGGCCCACGGTCGAGTCGAGCGCGTGGATCTGGCGGTTGATGTTGGACTCGGCAATGTGATCGAGGTCGATCAGCGTGAGACGACCGACCCCGCTGCGCGCCAGCGCCTCGACCGCCCACGAACCGACCCCGCCGATGCCTGCCACCAGCACGTGCGCGTCGCGGATGCGCGCTGCGCCCGCCACGCCGTACAAGCGCTCCAAGCCGCCGAAGCGGCGGGCCAGGTCGGCGTCGTCCGCGGCAACGACTGGGGTCATGGTGCTCAAGCGCGGCTACCGCAGTCGCGACAGCCGCTCGCGGCCGGCTTGCGCCGCCTCCGATTGCGGATAGGCCTTGGTCAGGTCCTCGAGCGTACGGCGGGCAGCCCGCGTGTCCTTGAGTTCGATCTGGCAATTCGCAATCGACAGCACGGCCTCGGGCGCCTTCGCATGGTCGGGCGCCAGGGACAGCATCGACCTGAAGTTGGCGATGGCCTCGTTGTAGTTGCGGGTCGCGTACTGCGCGTTGCCGAGCCAGAACAGCGCCGAGGCGTTGTACCCGCTTTGCGGGTAGCGCTTGACGAATTCGGCGAACGCCGTCTGCGCCTGCGCAAACTGGCCGGCGCGGAAGATGCCGAGCGCAGCGTCGAAATCGGCCTTCTCCTTCGGATCGGCATTGAACTCGCGCCCGTCGACCGCGACCTTGGACGGCTCGTTGCCCTTGGCGCGGGTGTCGACATCCGCCTGCCGCTGCTGGAGATCGGTGACGGTCTTCGTGAGCTGTTCGTTCTGGCCGGTCATGCGCGCCAGATCGCCGCGCATCTGCTCGATCTGGTTCTGCAGCTCGAGCAGGCTGCGCCGCAACTGCGCGCTCTCCTCGCTCTGTCGCTGCTCGGCCTGCTGGCGCATGGTCTCGACCCGCTGACGCAGATCCAGAATGGCGCGCCGCGCCTCGTCGTCCTCGAACAACGCGGCCTGCGCCCCCAGCGAAGCGCACAGCAAGGCGGCTGCGACGGCGGCGCCGCGCAATGATAGGCCGCGCATCATCAACGGTAGGTGATCTCGGCGCGGCGGTTTTGCGCCCAGGCTTCTTCACTGCTGCCCTGCGCCGCCGGCTTCTCCTTGCCGAAGCTCACGGCCTCGATCTGCACGTCGTTGACGCCGACCAGGACCAGCGCGCGGCGCACGGCCTCGGAGCGCTTCTGGCCGAGCGCCAGGTTGTACTCGCGGCCACCGCGCTCGTCGGTGTGCCCTTCGATCGACACGCGACGGTTCGGATTGGCCTTCAGGAAGCGTGCGTGACCGTCGATCACCGTCTGGAACTCGGGCTTGACCGTGTAGCTGTCGAAGTCGAAATAGATGATGCGTGCGACACCGACCGGGCCCTGCGCGTTCTGAGCGTTGGGATCGATGGTCACCGGCGCCACGCCGCTGGCGGCCCCGCCCGAGCCCTGGCCCGCGCCGCGGTCGACCACCGGCGTCTCGTTCAGCTTGGTGCCCGACGAGCAACCGGCGATCAACGCCACGATGGCCAACGAATAAATCGTACGTTTCAACATTTCGAACTCCTCAAGTTAATCATTGCTTTTGAAACGGACCCCAGTCCGGTTCCCGAATGTCCCCCGCCTGCCCCGCCAGCCGCGCCTTGATCTTCCCGTCCAGCGTGGTCGTCATCAGCGCCTCGCGGCCCTGGAGCTTGGTGGCATAGACGATCAATTTGCTGTTCGGCGCAAAGCTGGGATTCTCGTCGGCCGTGGTGTCGGTGATCGCCTGCACATTGCCGGTCGCCAGTTCCATCACGTGGAGTTTGAACCCGCCACCCACGCGAGAGATGTAGGCCAACCACCGGCCATCGCCGCTGACCGACGGAGAGATGTTGTAGGTTCCGCTGAAGGTGACCCGGGTCGGGTTGCCGCCACCGGCGCCCATCTTGTAGATCTGCGGCGCGCCGCCGCGGTCGCTGACGAAATAGATCGTGCCGCCGTCGGCCGAGTAGACCGGCTCGGTGTCGATGCTGTTGCTTTGCGTCAGCCGGCGGGGCTCGCCGCCACTGGAAGAGATGGTGTAGAGCTGCGAGCCGCCATCGCGGCTCAGCGTGACGGCGAGCGTGCCGCCGTCCGGCGCCCAGGCCGGCGCACTGTTGGAGCCGCGGAAGTTCGCCACCAGTCGGCGCTGGCCGCTGGCCACGTTGTGCACGTAGACCACGGGCTTGCGCGATTCGAAGGACACGTAGGCCAACTGGCTGCCGTTCGACGACCAGGAGGGCGAAATGATCGGCTCCGGACTGGCAAGCGCCGCTTGCGCGTTCTCGCCGTCGGCGTCGGCCACCCACAGTGTGTAGCGCGTGCCGCCCTTGGTGACGTAGGCGATGCGGGTCGAGAAGATGCCCTTCTCGCCGGTGAGCTTCTCGTAGATGTAGTCGGCGATGCGGTGCGAGGCCAATCGCAGGTCACCCTGCGGGACCGTGTAGCTCTGGCCGCCGAGGTCTTGCCCGCGCACGACATCCCAGAGGCGGAAGCGGACGTCGAAGCGGCCGTCGGCCAGCCGTGTCACGCTGCCGACCGCGAGCGAATCGGCGGTGCGCTGGCGCCAGAAGCTGAGGTCGGGACGCGAGCCTTCATCGAGTGCCTGGCCCGAGGCGTCGACGCCCCGGAACTGCCCACTGCGCTCGAGGTCGGCCAGCACGATCGCCGAGATCTTCTGCGGCGACGAGTCTTCGCCCCGGAACGGAGCGATCGCAATCGGCAGCTGCGTCACGCCAACACCCGACACCTCGACCCGAAACTGGGCCAGCGCGGGAATCATGGGGGAGGCGGCGAGGGCCGCAATCAAGGTGCGGCGGCCGAAGAACGATGAAGAAGGGGTTGGGGGAAAGTCTTGCAACGGCTTTTTCATGCAGTTCGGAGAGGTTTCCGAGGATTAAGTTTCTTGTCTCGGATAAAACACCTCACATAGTACATCTTGCGATGGCCCTGCCGTCACAAAACGTGTATGAACCGGCCCGGTCCTACAGGATGCGCGCCGTAGAATGCGCCGCCATGCAGCCCTCCCCCGCCGCCGATACGGTGCGCCCCCCCTTGACGCGACGACTCGCGCGCCTGATGACCTGGTTCGGTGGCTCGCGCCGCTGGTGGGCCGTGGGCATCGTGACCGCGGCGGTCGCCGCGCTCACCGAACCTCTCTTGGCGGCCATGCTGAAGCCACTGTTCGACCGCGGTTTCACGCGCGGACAGCTGGCGCTGTGGATCGTGCCGGTCGCGATCATCCTGCTGTTCCTGGTGCGCGGCGTGGCGCAGTTCATTTCGCAATACGCCTTGGCGCGCATCGCCAACGACGGCATGCAGGGACTGCGGCGCATGTTGTTCAAGCGCCTGCTCGAAGCGGAACTGGGACTGTTCTCGCGCCAGTCGGCCAGCACCTTGTCGAACACGGTGGTCTACGAGGTGCAGACCGGCGCGATGCTGCTGGTGCAGGCGCTGCTGAGCCTGTCGCGCGACGGCTTCGTGACCGTCGCGCTGCTCTTCTACCTCGTCTACCTGAACTGGAAGCTCACGCTGATCGTCGGCGTGATGGTGCCGGGCGTGGCCTGGATCATGAAGGTGCTGTCCAAGAGGCTCTACCACCTGACGCGCCTCGGCCAGCACGCCACCGACGAACTGGCGTACGTGGTCGAGGAGAACGTGCTCGCCCACAGGATGGTGCGCCTGCATCGTGCCGAAGCCAGCCAGAGCGAGCGCTTCGAGCGGCTGAGCCACAGCCTCAATCGCCTGGCCGTGAAGTCGACCATCGCCCAGGCCGCGATGACCCCGCTCACCCAGCTCTTTGCCGCCTTCGCGCTGTCGATCGTCGTGATGATCGCGCTCTGGCAGGCCGGCGAGAAGGGACTGACCGTCGGCGGCTTCATCTCGTACGTGACCGCGATGCTGATGCTGATCGCACCGATCCGGCGCCTCGCCGACATGGCCAATCCGATCACACGCGGCTTGGCGGCGCTCGAACGCGGCCTCGCACTGATCGACGAGGTCCCCTCGGAAATGCAGGGCCGGTTCGTGCTCGAACGCGCGGCCGGCCACATCGAATTGCGCCGGGTGCGCGTCAATTACCGCGGTGACGACGAGGCGCGTGCGCTCGATGGGGTCAGCCTCGCGATCGAGCCCGGCGAGGTGGTCGCCTTCGTCGGCCCTTCAGGCTCAGGAAAAACGACGCTGGTCAACCTGCTGCCGCGCTTCGTACTGCCCAGCGCCGGCGAAGTGCTGCTGGACGGCCACGAGGTCGGCGAATGGCAGCTCGCGAGCCTGCGCGCGCAGTTCGCCATGGTCAGCCAGGACGTGGTGATGCTCAACGACAGCCTGGCGGCGAACGTGGCGCTGGGTGCGGCGATCGACCGCGACCGGGTGCTCGAATGCGTCGCTGCCGCCAACCTCGCGGTGCATGTGGAGGCCCTGCCGCAGGGCATCGACACCGTGCTGGGCCACAACGCGACGCAGTTGTCGGGCGGCCAGCGCCAGCGACTGGCCATTGCGCGGGCGCTCTACAAGAACGCGCCGATCCTGCTGCTCGACGAGGCCACGTCAGCGCTCGACACCGAATCCGAACGCCAGGTGCAGGAGGCGCTGCAGCGTCTCATGCAGGGCCGCACGACGCTGATCGTCGCGCACCGGCTGTCGACCATCCAGCATGCCGACCGCATCGTGGTGATGGAACATGGCCGCATCGCCGAGCACGGCACGCACGAACAGCTGATGGCGCTCGACGGCCTCTACGCGCGGCTGCAGACCAACGCCATCCGCACGGCGCCACCCGGACAAGCCGCGACCCTCTGACTATGGCCGGCGCAGCCAGGCCCGTTGGTGAAACACCGCGGAACTGGCTTTGCCAGGCCGCTGGTGTTGCCCCCGGTCGGGGGTGGGCGGCTACACGCAGTGAGCCAACCTGGGGGCGAGTTATAACAACACGATGTCGTACTGGCCTTGGCCCATCGCGGGCTCGGCCTGCAGCGAGATCGGCTTGCCGATGAAGTCGCTCAGGCCCGCCAGGTGCTGGCTCTCCTCGTCGAGGAACAACTCGATCACCTGTGGCGACGAGACGATGCGGAACTCGCGCGGCGTGAACTGCCGCGCCTCGCGCAGGATCTCGCGCAACACGTCGTAGGCCACGCTGCGCGCGGTCTTCACGATGCCCTGCCCGTTGCAGGCCAGGCAGGGCTCGCACAGCATGTGGGCCAATGATTCGCGGGTGCGCTTGCGCGTCATCTCGACCAGGCCCAGTTGCGAGAAGCCACCGGCGGTGGTCTTCACGCGGTCGCGCGCGAGCTGCTTGCGGAACTCGGCCAACACCTGCTCACGGTGGTCGTCGCGCGCCATGTCGATGAAGTCGACGATGATGATCCCGCCCAGGTTGCGCAGCCGCAATTGCCGCGCAATGGCCTGCGCGGCCTCGAGGTTGGTCTTGAAGATGGTGTCGTCGAAGTTGCGCGCACCGACGAAGCCGCCGGTGTTGACGTCGACCGTGGTCAGCGCCTCGGTCTGGTCGACCACCAGGTAGCCGCCCGACTTCAGGTCGACCCTGCGCCCGAGCGCCTTGGCGATCTCCTCGTCGATCGAGTAGAGGTCGAAGATCGGCCGCTCGCCCTTGTACAGCTGCAGCTTGCCGGCCGCCTGCGGCATGAACTCGAGGCCGAACTTGAGCAGCGAATCGAACTGCTCGCGCGAGTCGATGCGGAGGGTCTGCGTGTCCTCGCTGGTCATGTCGCGCAGCACGCGCTGCAGCAGGCTCAGGTCCTGGTGCAGCAGCGACATCGGCGGCATGCGCGCCGACAGCTCGCGGATGCGGGTCCAGGTCTTGCGCAAGTAGGCGATGTCCTCGGCCAACTCGGCGTCGCTCGAATCCTCGCCGTTGGTGCGCAGGATGAAGCCGCCGGTGTTGGCCGGCACCACGCCGCCGCTGTCGGCCGCCGCGGCGGCCTCGATCAGCGCCTGCATGCGGCCGCGCAACGCGTCGCGCAGGTCGGGCGGAATCTTCTGCGAGACGCCGATGTGGTTGTCCTGCGGCAGGAAGACCAGCAGCCGGCCGGCGATGCTGATCTGGGT
>NZ_JBFUCJ010000121.1:0-20168 GCF_056405295.1 Variovorax sp. P1_H2
GTGGGGGCGATCCAGGCCGGCGCCGGGCCGCCCCAAGGCGGCCTGCGGCCCCCTCGGGGGGCAGCGAGTACACGAAGTGACGGAGCGTGGGGGCGATCCAGGCCGGCGCCGGGCCGCCCCAAGGCGGCCTGCGGCCCCCTCGGGGGCAGCGAGTACACGAAGTGACGGAGCGTGGGGGCCCGTCAGGTGCGTTCGAACACCACGTCCCACACCCCGTGGCCCAGCTTCAGGCCGCGGTTCTCGAACTTGGTCAGCGGCCGGTAGTCCGGCTTGGGCGCATAGGCGGCCGCGGTGTTGCGCAGCAGCGGTTCGCCCGACAGCACCTCGAGCATCTGCTCGGCGTAGGGCTGCCAGTCGGTGGCGCAGTGCAGGTAGCCGCCGGGCGCCAGCCGGTCGGCCAGCTTGCGCACGAAGGGCGGCTGGATCAGGCGGCGCTTGTTGTGCCGGGTCTTGTGCCACGGGTCGGGGAAGAACACGTGCACGCCCGCCAGCGAAGCGGGCGGCAGCATGTGGTCGAGCACGTCGACCGCATCGTGGGCGCAGATGCGGATGTTCTGCAACTGCTGCTCGCCGATGCGCTTGAGCAGCGCGCCGACGCCCGGCTCGTGCACCTCGCAGCAAAGGAAGTTCTTTTCGGGCATCAGCGCCGCGATGTGCGCCGTCGCCTCGCCCATGCCGAAGCCGATCTCGAGCACGGTCGGCGCCTGGCGGCCGAAGGCGGCGCCGAAATCCAGTCTTTCGGCGCGGTAGGGCAGCAGGAACTGCGGGCCGAATTGCTCGTAGGCGCGGGCCTGGCCTTCGGTGGTTCGGCCGCCGCGCTTGACGAAGCTCTTCAGGCGGCGGTGCAGCGGATGCGCCTCGCCGGTGGGTTTGTCGCCCGGGGGCGCGGCGGCCGGCGGGTCGGCGGGGAGGTCGTTGGGAGAACTGGAAGTCACGGCGGCGGATTGTAGAGATCGCGCCATTCGCCGATCCAGGAGGCGAGCGCTTCGGCTGCCGTCGCGGCGCCGCCCGGCCGCAGGCCGAGCACCTGCGCAGCGGCCTGAAGCGCGGCCAGCGCCTCGGCCGGCGTCGCCGTGGCCAGCGCTGCGGCGCCGTTCTGCTTGGACAGCTTGTCGCCGTCGGCGGCCAGCACCAGCGGTGTGTGCAGGTAGCTCGGCGTTGCGATCCCGAGTGCCCGCTGCAACAGGATCTGGCGTGCCGTGTTGTCCGCCAGGTCTTCGCCACGCACCACGTCGGTCACGCCCTGCTCGGCGTCGTCGACCACCACCGCGAGCTGGTAGGCCCAGGGGCCGTCGGCGCGCTTGAGCACGAAGTCGCCGACCTCGCTGGCGACCGCCTGCTGCCGGCTCCCGAGGCGGCGGTCGTGCCACCGCAGCAGCGCGCCGTCCTGGGTGGCCTCGAAGCGCGAGGCGGCGAAGCGCCAGGCGCGTGCCGGCTTGCCGTGCAGGCCATCGCGGCAGGTGCCGGGGTAGACCCGCTCGCCATGCCGCGCGTGCGCCATGCCGCGTTCGGCCAGCGCCTGCTCGATGTCCTTGCGCGAGCAGCCGCAGGGGTAGGCCCAGCGCGCGGCAACGAGCCGGTCGAGCGCGTCCTGGTAGAGGCCGGTGCGGCGGGTCTGCCACACCGGCGGGGCATCCGGCCGCAGGCCACAGGCGGCGAGCTGCGCCAAGATGCGCTCGCCCATACCGGGCAGGCAGCGCTCGGTGTCGGCATCCTCGATCCGCACCAGCCAGCGCGCTCGCGGACCGCGGGCCCGCACATCGAGCCAGCTGGCGAGCGCCGCGACCAGCGAGCCGGCATGCAGCGGCCCGGTCGGCGAGGGCGCGAAACGGCCGATCCGGATCATTGAAGTGGACCCCGCCTTGGGGCGGCCCGGCGCCGGCCTGGCCCCGACGCCCCTGGGCCGTCCATTCAGGCCACCTTGAGCGCCAGCGTCAGGCCCGACAGGAAGGCATCCTCGACCCGGTGGCCGGTGCACCAGTCGCCGGCGATGCCCAGGCGTGCCTTGGCGTCCCACAGGTGCGGCTTGGCCACCGGCACCTGGGTCTGCGCTTCGGGCCAGCAGCGCGCCTGCGCGTGCGAGGGCGCGGCGCGGATGCCGGTGATCTCGGCGAAGGCGCGCAGCAGCTTGGCCTGGACCCGCGCGGCGTCGTCGCGCAGGTGTTCCTGCGACCAGGCGGCGCTGGCCTGCAGCGTCCAGCGCTCGATCGGGTCGCGGCCGGGCTTGGACGACTCGCGCGCCAGCCAGGCCACGCGATGGTGGGTGCTGCGAGCGGCGTTCCATTGCGGACCCAGGTGCGACAGCGTGGGTTGGTTGGCCTGGGGGAAGGCGATCATCAGGGTCCAGCAGGGCGCGATGCGAACCGCCTCGATCTTGCGGCTCAGTTCCGCCGACAGATTTCCGTCGCCGAGCAGGGCGCGTGCGCGCGCCGGCGGCACCGCGAGCAGCACCGCGTCGAGGCCGGAATAGACATGCTGCGAATCGTCGGCGCCGGCGGTGCGCAACTGCCAGCGCTTGCCATCGAGTGCATCGCGCTCGATGTTCGTCACCTGGGTGCGCGTCAGCAGCGAGTCGCCCAGCGGCTGGGCCCAGTGGGCGACCAGCGCATCCATCCCGGGCTGGGCGACGAAGTGCGGCTCGCGCGCGGGCAGGGCGGCCTCGGCGACGCGGCCATGGGCGTCGAGCACGCGCACGAGGTTGGCGCTCCAGGGCTTGCAGACTTGCGGGCTGGTTTCCAGCACGCGCGCGAAGCGCGGATCGCGCACCGTGAAGTATTGCGCGCCGCTGTCGAAGCGGCCGAAGGGCGTCGCCTCGCTGGCCATGCGGCCGCCGGCGGCGGCTTCGCGCTCGAACACGGTCACGCGGTGGCCGGCCTGCAGCAGCGTTCGGGCGCAGGCGACGCCGGCGATGCCGGCGCCGATGACGGCGTAGTGGCGCGAGGCGGAGGATCGGTGGCGGTCGGCAACGGGTCGGGGTGTCATGGCGGTCTCTTTGTCGGGTGGCAGTCCATGTGACTCTAACCGGGTTGGAGGGGGTGGCCGCTTGACGCTTGACAAGAGGCCCGTCACCTGCCCCGGTGGCGCTCCAGCAAGGCGCGGCGGGTGCCTTCGTTCTCGAAGCGCTCGAGCCACCACTGCATCGCGCGACCCGGGCTGCCGGCGCTGCGCACGCGCCAGGCGCAGTGCATGGTGGCCAGCGGCGCGACGCGTTCGGTCTTTCGCTCGACGAGATGTCCGGCGTCGATGTAGGGCCGCGCCATCGGCTCGGGCAGGAACCCCCCGCCCAGTCCGTGCAATTGCGCGGCCAGCTTGGCCTGCATCGTCGGCACCGTCAGCACGTCCTGGCCGCCGACGAGGTTGACCGTCATGCTGGGACCGGCGCGCGAGGAGTCGGCCGCCGCCACCGCGCGGTGCTGGCGCAGCACCTCGTCGCTCAAGGGCACGTCGATGCGCGCCAGGGGATGGTGCGGCGCCACCGCATAGACGAAGGCCAGCTTGCCCAGCGGCCGGGTGCGGATGCCGGTCGCGGTGAAGGCGAGGCTGGCCGCATCGAGCACGGCGCCGACCGCGAGATCGGCTTCTCCGCTCGTCAGCGCCTCGATGGTGCCCAGCAGCGTCTCGTCGCGCAGCTTGAGCCGGGTCGGCGGTTCGAGCGCGTAGAACGCACCGACGAGGTCGAGCAGCGGATCGCGCGCGATGACACTGTCGACCGCGATCGTCAGCATCGGCTCCCAGCCCGTGGCGACGCGCTTGACCCGGTTGGCGAGCGCATCGATCTCGCCGAGCAGGCGGGTGGCCTCGCGCAGCAGTTCGACGCCGGCTTCCGTCACCCGCGCCTGGCGGCCGCTGCGGTCGAACAGCAGCACGTCGAGGGCGTCTTCGATCATCCGCACCCGGTAGCTCAGCGCACTGGGCACGAGATGGAGGGCGCGTGCCGCGGCGGCGAAACTGCCCGTGCTGGCCACGGTTTGCAGCATCGACAGTGCGTCAGGCGTCAAAACTTCGCGCGCGGTAGGCCGCATGATCGATCAAAAAAATTGAATGATGCCATCAAACGGCATTGCTTTCCGCGGCTGGGGTCAGCCCTAAAGTTCTACCCATCCGCTGCGCACAGGGCGCGGCATTTCGAAAGGCCCTTCACGAGAGGGCAGGAGTTCGACGATGTTGAAAGTCCGTAAATCCCAGGAACGCGGTTATGCCGATCACGGCTGGCTGCGCTCCTTCCACAGCTTCTCCTTTGCGGGTTACTACGATCCGGCCCACATGGGCTATGGCAACCTGCGCGTGATCAACGAAGACCGCGTCGCCGCGGGCGCCGGTTTCGGCACCCACGGCCACAAGGACATGGAGATCATCAGCTACGTCCTGTCCGGCGAACTGGCGCACAAGGACAGCATGGGGAACGTGGAATCGATCCCGCCCGGCGATGTCCAGCGCATGAGCGCCGGCCGCGGCGTGATGCACAGCGAGTTCAACCACAAGGCCGACGAGACCACGCATTTCCTGCAGATCTGGATCGAGCCGAACGTCCGCGGCATCGCCCCGAGCTACGAGCAGAAGACCTTCCCGGTCGAGGAGAAGCGCGGCAAGCTGCGGCTGGTCGCGTCGCCCGACGGTGCCGAGGGTTCGGTGCGGGTGCATGCCGATGCGCGCCTGTTCGCAGGCCTGCTCGACGGCGACGAACAAGCCAGCCTGGCGCTGGACCCCCAGCGCAAGAGCTACGTGCACCTGGTGCGCGGCGAACTCGAGGCCAATGGCACGAAGCTCGCTACAGGTGATGCGGCCTTGCTCGAAGGCGAAAGCCGGCTGACCCTCGGCGCCGCCAAGGATGCCGAAGTGCTCGTGTTCGATCTTGCCGCCTGAAGTTCACTTTTTTTTTCAACCTAGAGGAGTTCATCCCATGTCCACCACCACCGCATCTCCCTACGCCGCTGCGGCCACCACCGGCGCTACCCAGGATTCGCTCGCGCTGCTCGGCCGCGTGCTGATCGCCTTGCTCTTCGTGCCCGCCGGCTTCGGCAAGATCAGCGGCTTTGCCGGCGTCGTCGGCTACATCGGGGCAGTCGGCCTGCCCTTGCCGCAACTCGGCGCAGTCATCGCGATCGTTGTGGAACTGGGTCTCGGCCTGTTGCTGCTGGTCGGCTACAAGACGCGCATCGTGTCGATCGTGCTGGCCGTGTTCACGGTGGCGACGGCTGTGTTCTTCCACAACTACTGGGCCATGCCCGCCGACAAGGCGTACATCAACCAGCTGATGTTCTTCAAGAACATCGCGATCGCCGGTGGCCTGCTTGCCATCGCCGCGCTCGGCGCCGGTCGTTTCTCGATCGATAAGAAGTAGCTCGCCCCCAGGTTGCCCGGCACTTCGTGTCCGGGCGCCCACCCCCTACCGGGGGCAACACCAGCGGCCCGGCGAAGCCGGTTCCGCGGTGTTTCACCAATGGGCCTGGCTGCGCCGGCCGGGCATTGCGTACGATGCGCGTCAGTTATTGAGACGGGGAAATCTGATGGCCGACATCGTTGTCGTTTTTCATTCGGGCTACGGCCACACGCAGCGCGTTGCGCAGGCGGTGGCCGACGGCGCGGATGCCCAGTTGCTGGCGATCGATGCCGACGGCAACCTTCCGGCCCGAGGCTGGGAGATGCTCGCCGCGGCGGACGCGATCATCATGGGCTCGCCGACCTACATGGGCGGGCCGAGCTGGCAGTTCAAGAAGTTCGCCGACGCCTCTTCCAAGGTCTGGTACGTCCAGGGCTGGAAGGACAAGCTGTTCGCGGGCTTCAGCAACAGCGCCGCGATGAACGGCGACAAGGACGCCACGCTGACCTACCTGTGGCACCTCGCCATGCAGCACAGCGGCCTCTGGGTCAGCCTGGGACTGATGCCGAGCAACCACAAGGCGGCGACGCGCGATTCGATCAACTACGTCGGCGGCTACAACGGCCTGCTGACCACCTCGCCCTCCGACGCCAGCCCGGCCGAGATGGCCCGCGGCGACCTCGACACCGCACGCGCATTTGGCGAACGGGTGGCCGCGGTGGCAAGATCACTGAAATGAAACACCCCCGAAGCGCCTGCGGCGCTGCCCCCTCAAGGGGGCGATACCAGCGGCCCGGCGAAGCCGGTTCCGCGGTATCCCTGGCATGGATCCGTGCCGGTTTCATGGGGTGGACCATTGAAACGCAACTCTTCACCGAGGAATCACGATGACCGCAGCGCTTCTGCTCCAACCGCACGACAAGGACCTGGGCGGCGGCTTCAAGGTGCGCCGCCTGCTGCCCGCCGCGAAGCAGCGCTCGGTCGGGCCTTTCGTCTTCTTCGACCATTTCGGGCCGGCCACCGAAACGCCAGGTTCGGCGCATGACGTGCGCCCGCATCCGCACATCGGACTGGCGACCGTCACTTATCTCTTCGAGGGCGCGATGATGCATCGCGACAGCCTCGGCAGCGTGCAGGAAATCCGCCCCGGCGCCATCAACTGGATGACCGCGGGGCGCGGCATCGTGCATTCGGAGCGCAAACCCGAAGCGCTGCTCGAAGCGACCTACGTGAACCACGGCCTGCAGTTGTGGGCGGCCCTGCCGCAGGCCCACGAAGAGGCCGAGCCCAGCTTCACGCACACCGCGGCGGCGGACATCCCGGCCCTCGAGGTGCAGGGCGTGCCGGTCCGGGTGCTGATCGGCGAGGCCTTCGGCCTTCGTTCGCCGGTCGCGACCTTTTCCAGGACCCTCTATCTCGACATCGCGCTGCCGGCCGGCGCGCGCTTCGAGTTGCCGGCGCTGGCGCCCGAACTCGCGGTCTATCCGGTCGATGGCGACATCGCGCTCGATGGCGAAGCCGTCGCGCAGCACAGCATGGCGATGCTGCCCGAAGGCCAGGGCGGCGTGCTGACGGCACAGGGCGCCGTGCGGCTGGTGGTGATCGGCGGCGAGCCGCTCGACGGGCCGCGCTTCATCACCTGGAACTTCGTCTCGAGCCGGCGCGAGCGCATTCTCGAAGCCGGCGCCGACTGGTCTGCGCAACGCATGGGCCATGTGCCCGGCGAAACCGAGTTCATTCCGCTGCCGGGCCATCCGTTCCAGGTGCAGCAGGCGGCGGACACCGGCAGCTCGCCGGTCTGAGCTTCAGTTCTTTCGAGCCAGGTCCGGGTCTTCCGGAGCCCGCGCGCTGCTGCGGTTCGAACGCGCGCTGAGATCGGGCGCCAGGGACTCGCGGCCATCGAACACGAAGCACTCGCCGTGGTAGTGCGCGCCGCCGACCTGCTCGAAGTACTTCAGGATGCCGCCTTCGAGCTGCAGCACGTCGGAAACGCCGGCCTCGCGCATCAGGATCGCGGCTTTCTCGCAGCGGATGCCGCCGGTGCAGAAGCTCACGACCGTCTTGCCGGCGAACGCTTCCACATGCTGGGTCAGCGCCTTCGGAAACTCGGTGAACTTGCTGATCCGCCAGTCGATCGCGCCATCGAAAGTGCCGTGATCGACCTCGAAGGCATTGCGCGTGTCGAGCAGGGCGATGGGCTTTCCGGCATCGTCATACCCTTGGTCGAGCCAGCGCTTGAGGGTCGGTGCATCCACGCCAGGCGCCCGTCCCGCGGCCGGCTGGATCGCCGGGTGGTCCATGCGGATGATCTCGCGCTTCAGCTTGACCAGCATGCGCCGGAACGGCTGCGCCTGCGACCAGCTTTCCTTGGCTTCGAGGTCGGCGAAGCGCGGATCGGCGCGCAAGTCGCCGAGGAAGGCGCGGACGTGGTCCTTTTCCCCGGCGAGGAACAGGTTGATGCCCTCGGGCGCGAGCAGGATGGTGCCCTTGAGCGCCAGCGCATGCGTGCGGGCACGCAGGTGGTCGCGCAGCTCGGCGCCGTCGGCGATGCCGACGAACTTGTAAGCCGCGATATTCAATATTTCTTGCACGGGGGGCGATTGTAGGGATGCCCGCATCACATCGTGGAGGCGCCCTTTTCTACAATGGCCGGATGTTCGTTCACCTGCGCCTGCACACCGAGTTTTCCGTCGTCGACGGTACCAACCGCATCGATGAAGTCGTCAAGGCCGCGGCCGCCGACGGCCAGCCTTCGCTGGCGATCACCGACCTCAACAACCTCTTCGGCGCCGTCAAGTTCTACAAGGAAGCGCGCGGCAAGGGCGTCAAGCCGGTGCTGGGCGCCGAGGTCTACGTCGAAGGCCTGGGCGCCGAGCCCGGGGCGCTCACGCGCATCGTGCTGCTGGTGCAGAACAAGGAGGGCTACCTGCACCTGTCCGAGCTGCTGGCGCGCGCCTGGACGCAAAACGTCGGCCGCGGCCAGGCCCAGGCCGCCTGCAAGCTGGCCTGGCTCGAAGAATTGCAGGGCGGGCTGATCGCGCTCTCGGGCGCGCAGGCCGGGCCGCTCGGTGCGCCGCTGCTGCAGGGCCAGGAGGAGCGCGCCGCGGAGATCGCGCTGCAGCTCGCCGGCCTGTTCCCGCATCGCTTCTACATCGAGCTTCAGCGCGCCGGCAGGCCCGAAGACGAGCCGCACGTGATCGCGGCAGTCAAGCTCGCCGCACGGCTGCGCCTGCCCGTCGTCGCGACGCATCCGGTGCAGTTCGCGACCGCCGACGACTACGAGGCGCACGAGGCGCGCGTCTGCATCTCCGAGGGCGAGATCCTCGGCAACCCGCGCCGGGTGCGCAAGTTCACGCGCGAGCAGTACTTCAAGTCGTCGGCCGAGATGGCGCAACTGTTCGCCGATGTGCCGAGCGCGCTCGCCAACACGGTCGAGATCGCCAAGCGCTGCAACCTCACGCTGGTGCTCGGCAAGCCGCAGCTGCCCAATTTCCCGACGCCCAACGGCATGCCGATCGAGGCGTACTTCCGTGTCGCTTCCTTCGACGGTCTCGAAGAGCGCCTCGCCCACCTGTACCCCGATGCCGCGAAGCGCGATGCCGAGCGGCCGCGCTACGTCGAGCGGCTCGAGTTCGAGATCAACACGATCTTGAAGATGGGCTTTCCGGGCTACTTCCTGATCGTCGGCGACTTCATCAACTGGGCCAAGAAGAACGGCTGCCCGGTCGGGCCGGGCCGGGGTTCGGGCGCCGGTTCGCTGGTGGCCTACGCGCTCAAGATCACCGACCTCGATCCGCTCGAATACAAGCTGCTGTTCGAGCGTTTCCTGAACCCCGAGCGGGTCTCGATGCCCGACTTCGACATCGACTTCTGCCAGGGCAACCGCGACCGCGTCATCGACTACGTCAAGGACAAGTACGGCCGCGACGCCGTGAGCCAGATCGCCACCTTCGGCACCATGGCCGCGCGCGCCGCGATCCGCGACGTCGGCCGCGTGCTCGACATGAGCTACATGTTCTGCGACGGCATCAGCAAGCTGATCCCGAACAAGCCCGGCCAGCCGGTGACGATCCAGTATCCGCCGTCGCCCAAGCCCGAGAACGACAAGAACAACTACGCGATCGAGATGGAGCCGCAGCTCGCGGCCCGGATCGAGAAAGAAGAAGAAGTCCGCATGCTGGTCGAGCTGGCGCAGAAGCTCGAAGGCATGACGCGCAACATCGGCATGCACGCGGGCGGCGTCCTGATCGCGCCGGGCAAGCTCACCGACTTCTGTCCGCTCTACCAGCAGCCCGGCAGCGACTCGGCCGTGAGCCAGTACGACAAGGACGACGTCGAGGCGGTCGGCCTGGTCAAGTTCGACTTTCTGGGCCTGGCGACGCTGACGATCCTCGAGATCGCCAAGGACTTCATCGTCGCGCGCCACAAGGGCCAGGAAAACTTCGCCTTCGAGAACATCCCGCTCAACGACGTGCCCACGTACAAGCTGTTCTCCGAAGGCAAGACCGAGGCCGTGTTCCAGTTCGAATCGCGCGGCATGCAGGGCATGCTGAAGGATGCGCGGCCGACCCGGCTCGAGGACCTGATCGCGCTCAACGCGCTGTACCGGCCGGGCCCGATGGACCTGATCCCGAGCTTCGTGGCGCGCAAGCACGGCCGCGAGCCGGTCGAGTATCCGCATCCGCTGGTGGCAGAGATGCTGTCCGAGACCTACGGCATCATGGTCTACCAGGAACAGGTGATGCAGACCGCGCAGATCCTGGGCGGCTACTCGCTCGGCGGCGCCGACCTGCTGCGCCGCGCGATGGGCAAGAAGAAGGCCGAGGAGATGGCCGAGCACCGCGAGATCTTCCGCAAGGGCGCGGCCAAGAACGACATCGACCAGAAGAAGGCCGACGAGATCTTCGACCTGATGGAGAAGTTCGCGGGCTACGGCTTCAACAAGTCGCACGCGGCCGCGTACTCGCTGCTGGCGTACCACACCGGTTGGCTCAAGGTCCACTACACGGCCGAGTTCTTCTGCGCCAACATGACCGTCGAAATGGACGACACCGACAAGCTCAAGGTGCTGTTCGAGGACGCGCAGAAGAACTTCGGCATCAGCTTCGAGCCGMCGGACGTGAACCGCGGCAACTACCGCTTCGAGCCGGTCAACGACAAGGTCATCCGCTACGGGCTCGGCGCGGTCAAGGGCACGGGCCAGCTGGCGGTCGAAGCGATTGTCAAGGCACGCGAGGAAGGCGGTCCGTTCACCAGCCTGTTCGATTTCTGCGTGCGCGTCGATCGCCAGCGCATCAACAAGCGCACGGTCGAGGCACTGATCAAGGCCGGTGCCTTCGACTCACTGCAGCAGAACCGGGCTTCGCTGATCGCCTCGGTCGACCGGGCCTTCGAGTTCGCCAACGCGACCCAGGCCAACGTGGCGCAGGTCGACATCTTCGGCGATTGCGAACATGGCTCGGCGACGCAGGAGCCCGGCCTCGTCGACGCCACGCCCTGGGGCGTCAAGGAACGCCTGACCTACGAGAAGACCGCGGTCGGCTTCTATCTCTCGGGCCACCTGTTCGACGAAGTCGAGCACGAGGTGCGGCGCTTCTGCAAGCGGCAGATCGACGACCTGCTCGACAGCCGCGAGCCGCAGGTGATCGCCGGCATCGTGAGCGACTTCCGCGTCATCAACGGGCAGCGCGGACGGCTGGCGATCTTCAAGCTCGACGACAAGTCGGGTGCCATCGACGCCACCGCCGACGAGGCGCTGTTCAACGCCAACCGCAATGTGCTGAAGGACGACGAACTGGTGATCGTGAGCGGGCGCCTGCAGCCCGGGCGCGGCGGCTTCGAGGCCCGCTTCCAGGTCCAGCAGGTGTGGGAGCTCGCGGCTGCGCGCTGCCGCTTCGGCAAGTTCCTGCGCGTGGCGGTCAACGGCAAGGCGCCGGACATCGCGCGGCTGGTGAAGGACTTCCCGCCGCGCACCGCGCAGAGCGAGCACGGCGAGCTGCAGCAGGGGCTGGGTGTGCGCCTGTCGATGGCCCGGGGCGGCGCACAGGTCGAGCTGCAGTTGGGCGAGCGCGCCAAGTTCTTTCCGACCGATGCGGCGCTGGCGAGCTGGATGGCGCAGGCGGATGCAGGCAGGGCGGCGGTGGTCTACGAGTAGGGCGGGTCGTTGTTCGACGACGTGGCCTGCCATGACTCGCGCAGCGCCATGAATCGCGTCACCGGACTCAGCCCAGCATCGTCGCGATGCGCGCGCACGACCAGTACGCGGCGAGCGTGCCGATCACATACAGCGTGGCCTGGCGCGCCTGCGGCATCGCGGGCCAGCGCCGTGCCGCGAGGTACAGCAGCCAGGCCGCGGCGACCGTCAGCAGCTGACCGATCTCGACGCCGACGTTGAAGGTGAGCAGCGCGACCCAGAGGTAGTTGTCGGGCAGCCCGATCTCCTTCAGCGCGCCGGCGAATCCGAGCCCGTGCACGAGCCCGAACAGGAAGGCCACCAGCGCCGGCCAGCGGCGCGCCAGCGTCTGCCGCTGGCGCAGCGCCTCGCCGGCCACCAGCATGATCGACAGCGCGATCGTGGCTTCCACGGGCGGCGGCCGCAGGGTCAGCAAGCCCAGTGCGCTGCTCGCCAGCGTCAGGCTGTGGGCGACCGTGAAGGCGGTGATCGTGAGCAGCAGCCGGCGGTTGAAGCCGACCAGGAACAGCAGGCCGATGACGAACATCAGGTGGTCCCAGCCCGTGAGGATGTGCTCGATGCCGAGCAGCGTGTAGGCCGACGCGATCTGTCCGATGCCGCGGTTGTCGTCGGCCGAGCCGTACAGCTGGACGGTCGGCTGGCCCGCCGTGACGGTGTAGACGCGCGATTGGCCATCGGCCCAGAAGACCTTGACCAGCGCGGCCGAATAGCGCTTGCCGACGCCGTCGATCGCCAGCGTGCCGGTCAATCCGGCTTCGCCGCAGCGCACCGTGTTCTCGTCGGCGCGACAGCCGGCGGGCCACACCGGCGCGAGGTCCTCGCTGGCCGGGCGGTTGCCGCTGGCGGTCCATTGCCAGAGGAACTCGCCGCGCGAGATTTCGCGCAGCTCCATCTCGGCCATGCTCATTTCGTGGGCGCTCGCGGCGCCCGCTCCCAGCGTCAGCGCGGCCAGCAGCAGAGGGCGCAGCCAGGCCCTCATGGCGCCGCACCCTCGATCTTCACGCGGTACTTCCGGCCCAGCGCGCGCACGGCGGCGGTGCGCTGGTCGGCCAGGGTGGCATCGGTCCAGTCCTGCAGCACCACGCCGCGCAGCGCTTCGAAGTCGGCCGGCTGCGGCGGCGTGATCGCGTCGAGCCGGATCGCGCGCAGGCCGTCCTGGGTCGGCAGGGCGCGCCATTCACCGACCGGCATGCCTTCGAGCGCCTTGGCGAACTCGGGCCCGTAGCTCTGGACCAGGTTCTCGCGCGGCCGGCGCTTGAACAGCCGCAACCCGGCCTTGGCGTCGCCGGGGGCACCGGCATTCAAGGCTTCGACGAAGGCGCGCACCGCGGTTTCGGGCGTGTCGGCCGAGACCACGGCTTCCTGGAAGTCGAAGCGCGCCGGCTCGTCGTATTTGGCGCGCCGGGCCTCGAACCAGTCGCGCAGCAGCCGGTCGTCGTAGGGCGGCAGCTTGACGCCGGCGTCGACCACGCTCAGCGCCTTGAAGATCACGCGCTCGCGGATCGCGCTGTCGCCCTGGTCGACGCGCAGCGCCAGGCCTTCGCGATAGAGCACCTCGGTGTCGATCCAGCGCTCGCGCAGCGCCTTCAGCTCGTCGGCGTTGGGCTCGCGGCCGCGCGAGGCGGCGAACAGCTTCTTCGCTTCCGCGTCCACCTCGGCGTCGACGTCGATGCGGCGCGGGTCGTCGGCGCGGGTCTGGGTGAAATGGTCGACCGCGAACAGCAGGCCGCCCAGCAGGACGAAGTGCAGCAGCGGTTCGCGCAGCCAGGCGGGCATCGATGCCCGGCGGGGCGAAGGTGCGGCGCGGTCGGCGCCGCCGGCGGAGATGGGAGGAGGAGCGGACATGTCGGGGATTCGGCTTCGGGACACGAAAAGGCCGCGGGCGCCGCGCGGTGCGAGACCGCGCGGCGCCCGGGCTGCAGGGGCTTACTTGACGCCGGCGACCAGCGTCGAGCCGCGGACTTCGACGTAGATCGGATTGCTGTAGAACCAAAGGTCGGACCAGGCGGCGACGTCGTAGCTGACGTACTTCTGGCCGGCGACCACCGCCAGGTGGTCCGGGCAGCTCGCGTGGCTGCACGGGATGGCCAGGTTGGCGGGGGTGCCGGCATTGGTCGCCAGGTCGGCCAGCGGATTGCCGTTGGCATCGGTCTCGTTCGGCAGGCCGGGCGGCAAGTTGGTGCCGCGCAGGCGGAGGTACTGCGAGGCCGTGACCGGTGCCGGCAGGCGGAAGGTCATGCGGCGGAATTCGCCGCTGCTTTTCCAGCTCGCGCCGTTGAAGGTCTTGATGACCGAGGCGCTGGTGTTCTTGGCCGCCGCCGGCACGTTGGCCAGGTTCGGGTTGCTCAGCCAGTCGCGCGGCCACTCGCCCGCGTAGTTGAGCGGGTCGTTCGGGTTCTTGTAGCCCGTGACCATGCCGCGGATGACGTCGACGTGGTCGAGCACCGGCTTGTTCAGCGGCTGGTTCACGCCGATCTGCGCCAGCGACGGGTTGGGGAACGAATAGGGCGAGAAGTTGGGGCCCGACGGATTGCGGACCACCACCGAAACGATGATTTCCGCACCCGGGCGCACCACCAGCTTTTGGCCCATGGTGGCGCATTCCTCGTGGTCGAGGCTGGTGTTCTTCATCGCGGCGGCGGTCGCCATCGCCTCCACCACCGCATTGCCCGCGGCGTCGAGGGCCGGCGTCGAGCGGCTGCGCGGATAGGACGCACAGGCCACGAACGCCAGGCGATCGATCAATTGGCCGGTGGTGGTGAAGCTGTTGCCGCTGCGCAGGCCGTCCACGACCGCCTGCGGGGTCAGCGCGCCCTTCGACTTGTCCCGGCCCTGGCCGCGTTCGCGCTCATCGTCGCGATCGTCGTCGCCGCGCCGGCCGCCGCCGTCGCTCACCATCACGAAGTCGCGCTGGTACTCGCCGGGATAGAAGTCCTGCGTCGAGCGGCGGTCGTCGGGGCCGAAGATGCCGCGGTTGTGCCAGTCGGAGCTGGCGAAGAACCAGAAGTTGCGGCCTTCGCCGAGCAGCGCGTCCCAGACGCCGCCGACCTGGGCGCCGTAGACGCCGGTGCCGCCGTAGGTGGTGCCGCCCACGGAGTCGACCAGCACGCCGCCGATGCTGTTGCGCTTGGGCGAGTACTCGCCGCGATTGGACGAGGCGTGGTGGCCGGGCTGGGTCTCGAAGCCGAAGGCCGTCTTGGGCGCCGCGTTGTTGAAGTTGCGCAGGTGTTCGATGTTGAAGCCGTTGTTGCCGTCCGGATTGAACGGGCCGGCGCGCTCCAGATGCGAGGGCACGTAGTAGCTGCCGTCCGGGTGGTTCTGGGCCAGCCACTTCATGGCCTCGACCGTCTTCAGGTGGCCCCGCGTGCCGGTGCCGGTGCCGCCGGCGGGCATCAGCTTCTGCGCCGTGGCGTTCCAGCTCGGGTCGGCGGCGTTCAGGCTGCCGGCGACCGAGCAGTTCCAGTTGTTGCCGGTGCTGGTGCCGGTGATGTTGCCGCGGCTGGTGTCGGCATCGGCGCGGTCGAAGCAGTATTCCCACTGCGCGAGTGCCGTGGCGTTGCCCAGCGGCGTGTAGCCGGGGGTGTTCGGCAGCGTGCCCGCGTTGATCGATCGGGGCATCTGGCCGGTGATGACCGTGGTCGAGACGTGCTCATGGCCCGCGGCGACCGATTCGACGCCGGCGAACAGCGGCAGGTCCTTGTGCCGCGCCAGGTACTCGAGCAGCGGGTACTGGAACTCCTGGATCGACTGCCAGCGCCACATGTTGCCGTTGCCGCCGACGCCGCCGTTCAGCCCCTTGATGTTGGCGGCACCGATGCTGTTGGTCCAGGTCGTGGTCGGGCCCGCACCCGTGAACGGATAGGCCGGCGTGCTCAGGCTCTCGTCCTCGGCCAGTGTGCAATTGCGGTTGCCGTTGCCGCCGTGGCCGGCCTGCACGAACCAGTCGAGGCCCCAGGGCGTGTCGACGGTGTCGGTGGCCTTCTTGACCAGCTTCTGCATCGAGATCGAGCCGTCCGAGCAGGTGGTGTGGTTGTGGAAGTCGCCCGTCACGTAGGTGCCGGACTTTCTGTCGTTGCCGCCGGCCGTCGCGGCGGTCGGTGTGGTCATCATCGCGGTGACGCCGGTCGCCGCAAGGGCGGCGAGGGCGAGCCGATTCTTCGTGAAGGCAAAATTCATCACTGGTGCTCCGTACGGGTTTGTGTGCGTGGAATCTGGTGAGGGGGACCGGCGGCATGAAACTTTCGAATTCATCCGCAGGCCGCTGGAGGCTAGTGGCGCGCAGTGACTGCGCCATGACAGGCGACGCTTCAGGCGAAGCGCGCGTAGTCCACCGTCAGCTGCGTCTGGATCGGGCCGGCCTGCGCGAACTCGAGGGTCAGCGGGTACTGCCGTCCGACCGCCATCGGGAGCTTCAATCCCAGCAGGCGCAGGTGCACGCCGGTCTCGCTGAGCACGGCGGTCCGGCCTTCCTGGATCGTGAAGTCGATGGCCTTGCGCTCGCCCTCGCCGCCCCATTCGGCGCCTTCGGCCACCGGCGAGCTCGCCGCGATCAGGCGATCGGTCTGCGTGACGTCCTGGAACGACATGCAGACGATGGCCGAGGTGGCACCCTCGACCGACGCGCGCGTCCATGGGTGAATGATCGTGAGGTGGCCGGCAAAGAACTCGCAGGCCCGCGCGGAGGGGACGACGAGAGAAGCACCGAGCGCCAGGCCTGCGTTCAGGATGGCGCGCCGAGGGATGGCTGGATACATGGTTCCTGGCTCCGAAGGAAAGGCCGCTGCGCGAAGGTCCGGACGGGTCCGTGCATGCGGCCGCACAGCTTAGGAAACCCGGGTGACAGCTTGACGACAGGACAGGCCGTCAGGGCGCCGTGCCGGGGAGACGGCCCAGGGCCTGTGCCGCTTCGGGCCGCGCCGGCTGCAGCCGCATCAGTTCGGTCAGCAGGGCACGGGCCTCCGGCGGATCGCTGCGGCCCAGCGCCATCGCCATGCGCAGCAGCGGATCGTAGGCAGGACGGAAATCGGGGCTGGTCCGCAGCACGGACAACAGCGGCAGGCGCACCTGCGCCAGCATGCGCTGCGCGTCGGCCGAGGGCCGCACGGCCTGGCCGGCTTCGAGGAAGCGGTCGCGCGCGGCCCAATAGGCCGCCAGGCGAGGCGGCCAGGCGGCATCGGGGCCGGCATCGATCAGCTCGACGGGCTCGATCCGGAGTTCGCGCAGCAGCGCCAGCAGCCGGTCGCGCGGCAGCGAGTCGGGTGCATAGGTGATCCGCGGCGCCCGGTAGCCGACCACCGGCCGGTCGTCGGTGTTGGGCGGCGCGTCGCCGGCGAAGCGGGCCAGCGCCGCCGGGCCGGCGACGAAGCCGCCGAGCAGGCCGAACGCGTCGGCCAGCCCGAAATCGGCGAGCCGCTGCGGCAGCGTGGTGCCGGCCAGCCGCTCGCGCAGCCGGGCCAGCTCGAAGCGGCCGGCATTGCGCCGCGCGACCAGTCCCAGCACCGGCGTTTCCAGGCTGTGGGTGGCCAGCAGGGCCGAGCCGCCCGGGTTGGCCGCCACGAAGGCGCGCACGATGCTGCGCAAGGTCTCGAGGTCGAGCTGGTGCAGCGGCAGCCATTGGCAGAACACGCCATGCTCGGTCAGGCGCTCCCGCACGGCCCGGAAATGCTCGATCGTGTAGAGCGATGCGGTGCCGCTGCGCGCCGGGTGGTAGTTGTCCGCGACGATGACGTCGTAGCGCTCCGCGCTGGTTCTCACGAAGCGCCGGGCATCGGCGGCCATCGCGTGCAGGCGGTGGCCGTTGCCGCCGTGGGCGAACGCCTGCGTGAAGTGCGCCGATGCCGCGATGACCTCGGGCAGCAGTTCCACCGCATCGACCTGGAGCGCCGGGTCCTCGGCCGCCGAAGAGGCGGTCACGCCCGTGCCCAGGCCCAGGAACAGGGCGCGCCGCGGCGCCTCGTGCAGCAGCAGCGGCAGCAGCGCCTGCCGCGCATCGGCCACCAGGGAGGCGCTGCTGCCCTCCTGCTGGCGGTTGTCGATGCGCAGCCGCGCAACGCCATCGGCATCTTCCACCACGCTCACGGCGGCCATCGCGCCCTCGCGGTAGCTGACGACGCGGCCGCCTTCGGGCACCTCGATGAAGGCCAGCGGCGGCGCGAAGATCGCCAGCGCCAGGAACGGCGCCGCCGCGGCCCCGAAGGCCGGCGTCTTGAAAGCACCCGGCAGCGCCAGCGCGAGATAGCCGGCCGCCACCCCCAGCAGCGCGGCCTTCGGCCCCAGCGCCGGCACCCCGACCACGCCGAAGAGCAGCGGCGCGGCCGCGGCGCCCAGCGTGTTGAAGCCCAGGGCGCGGCCGAAGCTGTTGCGGGCCGCCTGCGCCTGCGTCAGCAAATGGCTGAACAGCGCGCCCATGACCAGCGTGGGCGGCAGGAAGGCGAGCAGCGCCGGCACGGCCTCGGAGGCCAGCGCCGAGGCCATGCCCGGGCCCAGTGCCTCCCGCACCGCATCCCTGACGCTCTCGGCCCCCCACAGGCTCAGGGTGCCGAGCAGGCAGGCCGCCGCTTGCAGGCACAGCAGCCGGTCACGCAGCCGCTGCGGATCGCCGGCCCGCGTGCGCCAGCGCTGGTACGCCGCCGCGCCCAGCGCGCTGCCCACCAGGTAAACCGCCAGCAGCAGCGCGAAGGTGTAGACCGTGTCCTCGGCGACCTGGCTCAGCACCCGGACCACCAGCACCTCGTAGCCGATGCCGAGCAGGCCGGTGAGGGCCAGCACCGCCAGCACGCCGCGCTCGGCCGCCGGCCCCGGCGGCTGCGGTGCGCGCCGGGCGCCCGGCGCAAAGAGCCGCCATGCCGCCAGCGCGCACAGGACGTTGAGTGCCGCGCACACGGCGGCCGTGCGCGCCAGGCCGAATTCCGGCACCAGCCAGAAGGCCGCGGCGAGGACGCCGATCACCGCGCCGAGGGTGTTGCACGCGTACAGCGCTCCGATGCGCGCGCCGTCGGGGCTCCACCGCGCCGTCACGCGCTCCATCGCCGGCAGCGTCGCCCCCATCGCCGCGGTGGCCGGCAGCAGCACGAGGAAGGTGCCGAAGAAGGCCACGGTCCATTGCCAGGCGCGCGCCGGCTGGACGCCGGTGAGATCGAGCAGGCCATGGCTGACGGGCGCCAGCAGCAGCGCGAGCGTCACGCTCCACAACGCGATCACGGCCTCGCAGCCCGCGTACCAGCGCTCGGGCCGGGCGCTGCGGTGGATCCGCGGCCCGAAGGCCAGGGCACCGAGCGCGAGCCCGCCGAAGAAGGCCGCGACCACGGCCAGCAGCGCGGCCGATTCGTGGCCCAGCCACAGCGCGCATTGCTGCGTCCAGACGATCTGGTAGCCGAGCCCGGCAAAGCCCGAGGCCAGCATCAGCCCCAGGGCGGCACGATCGCGCATGGTTGCTCAGCCGCCGAAGCGGATCTTGTAGCCCCAGGAATCCAGCTGCGCGGGGATGGCGTTGAAGGCCATCGTGATGCGCCGGGCGCCGGGGTTCGGCGGCACCGCGTGCATCAGGTAGCTGGGAAAGAGCACCATGTCGCCCGGCTCCGGCGCGGGGCTGACCCACTTGTCGGCGCTGTAGGGACCGGGCGTCGTCCGGGAATGGTCGTTCTTGAACGCGAAGTCGCAGCCGCCGGGCGATTTCATGAAGACGGTCTGCGCCTCGGGATGCGTCGGCGTCAGGTAGACCACGCCGGACACGAAGCTGTTCGCGTGGTTGTGCATGGCCTGGCGGCCACCGGTGCTCAGCACGTTGACCCACATCTCCTTCACCGACCAGCCGATCCGCTCGCCGAACAGCAGCGCGCCGAAGTCGACCAGCTTGGGCGTGATCAGGGTCGCGCATTCGACCAGCAGCGGACTTTCGCCGGGCTGCAGCATCCGCGTGTGCGAAAGCTCGGCGGATGCGTTGTTGTCCTGGGTCGCCAACGCGGCGAAGTGCGCGACCAGGCCGCTCACGAGACCGGGCGCGAGGGCGCCGGGCACGCGCATGAACGGCGTGGGAAAGAGACCGATGATTTCATCCATCGCGCGGATTCTCGTCGCTGACGCGGGCTTCGTGGCGTGCTGTGGCAAGACCCCATCGGCCTGGGTCGGGGGTCACGGGCCTGTCATCGATGCTGTCCAGAATGGTCCGGATTTGGCGCGGCGGGCGCAGCCGCACCCGACCCATCCCAGGACCCGTATGACCCTGCATCATTTCGTTTGCGCGCTGCTGCTGACCTTCGCCGCGCTGCCGGCTGCGCAAGCCGAGATCGACTTCAACCAGCTGAGCGTGCCCGCCGAGAGCGCGCCGGCGCAGCCAGCCGATCTCCCGGCGCTGCCCAGGAACGACCCGGTCGCCGAGAAGGCCGGCGAAGGCGCGGGTCCCGGCGGCGCGGTGCTCAATCCCTTCGCGCAGCCGTCGACGGCCGCACCGCACGACCTGCATGCCGAACGATCCCCGGCGAGCCATGAGCCCGCCTTCGCGCTGACGCTGCTCGCGATCCTGGCCGGCGCCGGGTTGCTGGTCTGGCTGCTGCGACGGGACTGAAATGAAACACCCCCCGAAGCGCCTGCGGCGCCTCCCCCCTGAAGGGGGGCGATACCGGCGGCCCGGCAAAGCCGGTTCCGCGGTATCCCTGG
>NZ_JBFUCJ010000122.1:0-20134 GCF_056405295.1 Variovorax sp. P1_H2
CAGTTGGACTCTACGGTGGTATTTTCGTCATTTGGCCTTCGCCCAGCCAATATGGTCTTCCCTCCGGGCGGGGGCCTACGGGCTTCAAATCCGGCAACACACACAGAGATGAAAGCAAGCAATACGAAGAAGGCCGCGTCCTGGAGCGACGTCAAGGCCAGACTGACCCACTTCGACCACGACGGCCTGGTCGGCCTGGTGCATGACCTGTACACGGCCAGCAAGGACAACCAAGTGTTCCTTCACGCGCGCTTCGGGCTGGGCGAAGATGTCCTGGCGCCGTACAAGGCCACCATCAACCGCTGGCTTTGGCCCGACATGTTCCTAAACCAGAACGCGTCCGTCGCCGAGGCCAAGAAGTCCATCGCGAGCTACAAGAAGGCGATTGGCCATCCAGATGGCCTGGCAGAACTGATGGTCTTCTACTGCGAGCGTGCGTCGGGCTTCAGCGTTGAAGTCGGCCTGCAGGATGAGGGCTTTTTCGTTCCGCTGGTGCGGATGTTCGAGCAAGCGCTTCAGGCCATTGCGCGGCTGCCGCAAGCCCAGCGACCACTGCTCATGGAACGCCTGAAACTCGTGCATCACATCAGCCAGAACATCGGCTATGGAGTCGACGATGCCATGAGCGACCTGCTGGTCGAGTACGGCGCCTACGATTGACGACGATGTTCAGGGTCGGCTTCTGGCCGACTGTAGCCGGTCGTGGCCGACTGCTGACCGAACGTCATGCTACCGGTGCGCTTGAGCTTTCCAATGCCTCGGTCGGCTCACCTGAGCAACAATTCCCAAGTCACGCCAAATTGGAGGTGAAATATGAATGTCACCGTTGCAAACCTGCAGGCCTTCGCCGATGCGTGGAACAGCCACGATGTTGAAGCGCTCATGAGCTTCATGACGGACGACTGCGTGTTCGAAGCGTCCGCCGGCCCCGACGTCTGCGGAACCTCGCACATCGGCAGAGAGGCCGTCCAGGCCGCATTTTCCGACGTTTGGAAGACATTTCCCGACGCGCAGTGGCTTTACCCTCATCACTTCGTTTGCGGCGACCGCGGGGTGTCCGAATGGACATTCACCGGGACGCGGGCGGACGGCGCGCGCGTCGAGGTCAACGGATGCGACGTGTTCACTTTCCGGGAAGCAAAGATTGCGGTCAAGAACTCGTACCGCAAGAACCGCCCGCCACTTCCGGCGACATAGCACTCACCTTCAACCGTTGCCGTCGCAAAGCGTGGCCGGATGGACGTCCGGTTTGAGGCTTGAGGTCGACCGTCTCTTCTTGGCCGACTGTAGCCTGTCGCGGGCCGGGGAGCTTGGGCCCAATCCGGTCTCAGGCCGATGGGACTCGTTGAATGGCCGACGACAACGCTATCGCCTTGCTGGCCCGCTATGCCTTCAGCGTGTTTTTGTGGATCCTGCCGTCCTTCATGACGATCAGAAGGCTGCTGTCGGGATTTGCAAGCAGCGCGATGTTCTCGATGGGATTGCCGTCGACGAGCAGCAGATCCGCATACGCGCCTTCCTCGATGACACCCAGTTTTCCAGGATAGGGATTGCGCGGCCCTGAAAGACCCAACAGCTCCGCATTGGTGGATGTGGCCATGGTGAGGATCTCGCTGTTCGAGTACCACTTCGTCAGGTGTGTCAGCATCGTGCCCTGGCGGGTCGCCAGCGCCGGGGAGAACAGCATGTCCGAACCCCACGCGGTCTTGATCTTGTGCTTCCTGGCGAGCCTGTAGGCGTTGTCGGTTCCCGCGAACACCTGGAGCGCCGCCACCCGGTTTGGGCCGCTCAGGGGGCCTGTGTCTTCGTCCGACAGGAAAGGCTGGATGCTCAGCCAGACGCCCTTGTCGGCCATCATCTTCGCGGTCGTCTCGTCCATCAGATGCGCGTGCTCGACGCAGCGGGCGCCTGCCGCGATGGCGCGTTGCACGGTCGTTGGCGCATAGGCATGTACCGTGACATAGGTGTTCCAGTCTCTCGCTGCCTCCACGCCCGCGCGCAACTCAGCCTCCGAAAGCGTGGTCAGATCCAGGGGACTGCGCGGCGAAGAGACGCCACCGCCGCCCACGAGCTTGATCTGCGATGCGCCCTGCGTCAGTTGCTCGCGCACTCGCAGCCGGATCTCGTCCGGGCTGTCGACGATGGCCGCCGCGCCAGTCTGTTCCGTGAAGCTCAGGGCGCCCGGATTGCGTGGCACGTCGGTCAAGGGGCGCAGGTCACCGTGTCCGCCGCTGCCCGTGATCATTGCGCCGGAAGGGTAGATGCGCGGGCCCGGCGTCAGGCCCTGGTCGATCGCCTGCTTGAATGCGAACGCCGGGCCACCCAGGTCGCGCACGGTCGTGAAACCCCTCAGCAGTGTGCGTTGGGCTTCCCCGCTGGCCGCGATATGGATGTAGCCGATGTTCCCTTGCAGCAGCACTTGGAGCGGCAAGGCTGCAAACATCGAATGCCAATGTGCATCGATCATTCCAGGCATGACCACCCGGCCGCCGCAGTTGATCGTCTGAGCGCCCGTCGGCGCTGCCGGCGCGCCGCTGCCAACCGATTTGATCCGGTCCCCCTCGACCACGAGGTGCATGCCGTCGCGCAGCGTCGCGCTCTTGCCGTCAAAGAGCCGGAAATTGGTGAGCAGGATCGGCCTTGCCTCCGTCGTTGGCGCGGGCTGTGCGATGGCACCGAAAGGAAGCCCCAGCGCCGCGACCGAGGCGGCCATGCCGGCGACAAAGCCGCGCCTCGACAGGTCCGCGTCGATCAGTCGGGTCAGCCTCCCGACCTCGGGCCGATGACACAAGCAGATGGCATGGCTCACTTCCGAGCCGTCCACCATGGATTCGCAGGCGTACATAGATGACCTCCAGGCCTCGAGTTTGCCCGCTTGATGCGACCTGAAGCCGCAGGCTTGTCGCGTATCGCGAGGTCCTGACAACGCTCAGGCCTACGGATGGCCGACACCGGCGAGCGGCGGGTTGTGCCCGCATTCTGCCGCACGCGCCTCGACTCCAGCGGGCCCACCCTTGCTGTTCGCCCAATGCGCGTGGACGACAGCAACCCAATCTGCAGCTGACATACAGGAGCCGCACTCCCCCGCGGCTGCGCCCACCTCACCCCCGATCAGGCACCGTCCCCCCACTCTTCACCCGCACCTCGTCGATCGCACCCCTCAACGCCCGCAACTGCCGCTCCATATCCGCATTGAGCACAGTCACCCGCCCTCGCAGTTCGTTCGGCTCGATGTGAAATTCTTCGATGCCGTTCAACGGAAAGCGAGGCGACAGAAAGCTCTGCAGGCACTCGTACGCGCGGTACGAATCAGCCAGATTGCAGAACGCATCCTCGACCTCCGAGAAATGCGTGAGTGCCGACTCTGACGGCTCTGAGGACCCTGGCGCCGTTGGCGCCTCGTGCTTGGCGACTGGCGCGCGACGCCGCTTCGCAGCGACTGCGACGGGTTTGACCGACTTGGAGATACGGCTTCCCAGTCAACGCCGCCACAGCATTCGCAAACGCCGGCGCCAACGGCGGCAACCCATCCCCGTAGGCGCATCCGCACTAGGCACCGTGAACACCGCGATCTGCGGCATGTCCGTCATCCGCGACACCACGAAGTCCTCGAAGTTGCTGTGCTGCACCACCCCATCCTTCAAGGTGATCGCCGCACCCGGCAGGCACCGTAGGCCGCAGTCTTGACGTTCAACAGACCTGCGGCCACAGTTCCAGCCCCATGTTTCGGCGAGACACCGCGCAGCGAGGAGTTCTATGTCACGCTCACCGAACTGCGTGCGCTCTACGCCCTGGTCACGGCCGAACTCGGAACGCGCGTGCAGGCCATCGGCGCGGCCGTCAACGCGGTGCCGCTGTTCGCGAAGAAGGATGTCCGCGCGCCACCCATTGAAGTGGCGAGGACGGCACGGGCCGCGTGCCGAGGCCTCGCCTCAGCCCTTGGGATGGCTGTCTGTCTTCTCTTCGTGCGCAAGAAAACCGATGGGTCGCTTCGACGGCTGCGGGGGCGTCATCAATTCGCGCAACGCATCGAAAACCTGGCGCAACTGACTGCGTGCGGCACGACTGAAGCTGTCTTGCTCCACGGCCAGGGCGTCGGTCTTTTGCTCCAGTTCAGCGAGCCGTTGCGCCAAGTCCCGATGCGTGACGGACAGTTCACGCACCTGCACGAAGATTCTCATGATCTCGACGTTGATCGCCACAGCTTGTTCACTGTTGAGAACCGAGGACAGCATGGCGACGCCCTGTTCGGTGAAAGCGTAGGGCAAGGTACGCCGCCCGCCCCTGCCCTGCTTTGAGGTCACAGCTTGTGACCTCAAAGCAGCGAATTCGTCCGCCGTCAGTTGAAACATGAAATCGGCGGGGAATCGTGAAATGTTGCGTTTGACCGACTGCACGAGAACCTTGGTCTGCACGCCATAGAGGAAAGCCAGATCGGCGTCGATCAGCACGCGCTGCTCCCGCAACACCTTGATGCGGCCCTGGATGAGCGGTTGCAGTGGTTCGGCGCGACGAATGGGAACTGGCCGAGGGGCTGACGGGCTGGACTGCGACAGAAGCCGGCGGCTCATCGTGCAACCTCTGCAAACCAGCGCACCCGCAAGCTCGGCAGCGCATCCGCGACCTGAAGCACGCGCACGCCCGCTCGTCGAGACTCTACAGATGTTCTCATCGCGCCCTCCCGGACCCGTCGTTTTGAGTGCCCCAAATGTAGGACGCGCCGACTTCGCAAGTCAATCTCCCCCAGGAGCGCGTACCAAGGTCCGCTCCAACCGTCGCAGACCTACTCCAGCCGCGGCTCCGCCCGTTCCTCGCCCACCGGCGAGGCCGCCTCCGCGATCGCCAGCAGCGCGCTGGCGGTGCGCTCGGCCGCGCCGCGGTTGGCGTTGGCGAAGGCCAGCGCGGCCTGCGCCATCGCCTCGCGACGTTCGGGGTTCTCGGTCAGCTTGAGCGCCGCCGTCACCGCGTGCTCCATGTCAGGCACCCGCTGCGAAGCACCGGCCGCCAGCGACAGCTCGGCCGCTTCCGCGAAGTTGAAGGTCGACGGCCCCATGATCACCGGACAGCCGCAGGCCGCGGCCTCGATCAGGTTCTGGCCCCCGAGCGGCTCGAAGCTGCCGCCCAGCAGCGCGACATCGGCCAGGCCGTAGTACAGCGCCATCTCGCCGAGYGARTCGCCGAGCCAGATCTCGGCCTCGGCCGGCGCGCCCGCGGCACTTCGGCGCGCGACCGCGAAACCATGCGACTCGACCAGCGCCGCGACCTCGTCGAAGCGCTGCGGATGCCGCGGCACGATCATCCACTGCACGTCGTGCACGCGCCGCGCGATCGAGCGCACCGCCTCCTGCTCGGGCGGCACCGGCGCCAGCGCACCGAAGCGCTTGAGCACCTCGAGCAGCTGCCGCTCCTCGCCGTCGCGCGAACTCGCGAAGACCACGATCGGCCGCGGCAGCTGCGTGCGCAGCTTGGCCGCCGCGTTGAGTTGCCGCAGGTCCGGCGTGGCGTCGAACTTGAGGTTGCCGTAGACACCCGCGACCTTGGCGCCCAGCGACACCAGCCGATGCGAGTCGGCCTCGGTCTGGGCCCACACCGCGGCCAGCGCCGAGTAGGCGGGCCGCGCCAGCCAGGCCAGACGCTCGGCCCCGGCCAGCGACTTCTCGTTCAGGCGCGCGTTGGCCAGCACCAGCGGGATGCCGCGCTCGGTGCAGGCGGCGGTCATCTCGGGCCAGACCTCGGTCTCCATCAGCACGCCGATGCGCGGACGGAAGCGATCGAGAAAGCGGGCCACGGCGCTCGGCGAATCCCAGGGCTGCCAGACCTGCAGGTCGCCGGGCTGGAGCAGCTTGGCACCCTCCTCGCGGCCGGTCGCGGTGCCGTTGGTGAGCAGGATCGGGATGCCCGGGTACTGCCGGCGCAATTCTTCGATCAGGATGCCGGCGGCGCGCGCCTCGCCGAGCGAGACCGCGTGGACCCAGCACCAGCCGGTGCCGACCGCCTCGGCATCGTAGTGGCCGAAGCGCTCCTCGACCGCATGCGCGTAGCCGGGCTCGGCCACGGCGCGGCGCCGCAGCTTGCGCCGCACCAGCGGCTCGGCCAGGGTGGTGAAGGCGCCATAGAGGCGCAGCAGCAGCGAACGCACGCTGGTGACGGCCTCAGTGCGCAGCTTCTGCGAACTTCGCGCCGGGCTTGACGCTGCGCAGCAGCGCCAGCATCTCGCCCTCGATGCGATGCAGCGCGGCCTCGGTCTGGCCCTCGAAGCGCAGAACCAGCACCGGCGTCGTGTTCGACGCACGGATCAACCCGAAGCCGTCGGGCCAGTCGACCCGCACGCCGTCGATGGTCGAGACCTGCGCTGGCGGCGCGAACTCCGCGCTCTCGATCAGCTTGGCGACCACGCTGTGGGGCTCGCCCTCGGCGCAGGCCACGTTCAGCTCGGGGGTCGAGAAGCTGGTCGGCAGCGCGTTCAGCACATCGCTCGCATTCGGGCTCTTGCTCAGGATCTCGAGCAGGCGGCAGCCGGCATAGGTGCCGTCGTCGAAGCCGAACCAGCGCTCCTTGAAGAAGATGTGGCCGCTCATCTCGCCGCCCAGCGGCGAATCGATCTCCTTCATCTTGGCCTTGATCAGCGAGTGGCCGGTCTTGTAGATCAGCGGCTTGCCGCCCGCCGCCGCGATCGCCGGGCCGAGCCGCTGCGAGCACTTGACGTCGTAGACGATGGTGCCGCCCGGCACCCTCGACAGCACGTCCTGCGCGAACAGCATCATCTGCCGGTCGGGATAGATGTTGCTGCCGTCCTTGGTGACGATGCCCAGGCGGTCGCCGTCGCCGTCGAAGGCCAGGCCGAGCTCGGCGTCGCCCGACTGCAGCGCGGCGATCAGGTCCTTGAGGTTCTCGGGCTTGCTCGGGTCGGGATGGTGGTTGGGGAAATTGCCGTCGACCTCGCTGAACAGCTCGACCACCTCGCAGCCGATGGCGCGCAGGATCGCCGGGGCCGAGGCGCCGGCGATGCCGTTGCCCGAATCGACCACGATCTTCAGCGGCCGCGCCAGCTTGATGTCGCCCACGATGCGCTGCGTATAGGCTTCGGTGACATCGACCTTGCGCACGCTGCCACCGTCGGCCAGGCTGGCACTGCCCGCTTCCATGACCTGGCGCAGGCCCTGGATCTCGTCGCCGTAGATCGCGCGGCCGGCCAGCACCATCTTGAAGCCGTTGTAGTCCTTCGGATTGTGGCTGCCGGTGACCTGGATGCCGCTCGCGCACAGCGTATGGGCGGCGAAGTAGAGCATCGGCGTGGTGACCGCACCGACGTCGATCACCTCGATGCCGGTGGCGACCAGGCCCTTGATCAGCGCATTGGCCAGCGCCGGCCCCGACAGCCGGCCGTCGCGGCCCACCGCCACGGTCTTCTCGCCGGCCGCGCGCGCGGCGCTGCCGAAGGCCCGGCCGAGCGCTTCGGCGACTTCCGCGTCGAGCGTGGCGGGCACCACGCCGCGAATGTCGTAGGCCTTGAAGATCGATGCGCTGAGTTGCATGAAAGCTATCCCCTGAAAGTTCCAAAAACGTAGAACATTGTAGGCATGACCCCAGGGGGCCAGATGTCCGAAAATGGCTACTTTCACTCAAAGTGCGGCCGTATCATCGCCGCATGCCAGCCGCCCCCGCCTCCACCGCCGGACTCGAAAGCGACGTCTGCTACCTGGCCATGAAGGCCCACGATGCGCGCTTCGATGGCTCTTTCTTCACCGGCGTGACCTCCACCGGCGTCTATTGCCGGCCGGTTTGCCGCGTCAAGCTGCCGCGGCGCGAAAACTGCTGCTTCTTTCGCCACGCCGCGCAGGCCGAGGCGGCCGGCTTCAGGCCCTGCCTGCGCTGCCGTCCCGAACTGGCGCCGCGCGCCGCCAGCTGGTCGACCGAGGACGCCTCGCGCATTCTGGCGCTGCAGGCCGCGCGCCTGATCGACGAACCCGACGCCTGGAGCGACGACGGGCCAGGGGCGGCCCGCATCGCCGCCCGGCTCGGCGTCAGCGATCGCCACCTGCGCCGCATCTTCGAGTCGCAGTTCGGCGTCTCGCCGCTGCAATACCTGCAGACCCGCCGACTGCTGGCCGCCAAGCAGCTGATCGCCGACACCCGCCTGCCGATGACCCAGGTCGCGCTGGCCAGCGGATTTGCCAGCGTGCGGCGCTTCAATGCCGCCTTCGTCACGCACTACGGCCTGAATCCCAGCGCCCTGCGCCGCGCCGGCGCCGCGAGCGGCGGCCGCGAAGGCGAATCGGTCGACGTGAGGCTGGGCTATCGCCCGCCCTACGACAGCGCCGCGATGCTCGGCTTCTTCGGCCGCCGGGCGCTGCACGGCATCGAGAAGCTGAGCGACAGCGCCGGCCAGCCCCGGTTCGCGCGCACGCTGCAGGTCTCGCAGGCCGGCCGCAGCCTGGCGGGCTGGCTGCAGCTGCGCTTCGATCCCGCGCGCGAACAACTGCTGCTGCGCGTCGGCGATTCGCTCGCCGCGGTGCTGCCGACCGTGATCAGCCGCGTCCGCGCCCTGCTCGACCTGGACGCCGAGCCGATGGTCATCAACAGCGTGCTGCATGCCAGCTTCCCCGACGGCGATGGCCTGCGCGTGCCCGGCACGGTCGATGGCTTCGAGCTTGCGGTGCGCGCGGTGCTGGGCCAGCAGGTCACGGTGGCCGCCGCCCGCACGCTGGGTTCGCGGCTGGTCGAGGCCTTCGGCGAGCCGATCGCGACGCCGATCGAGGGGCTCGACCGGCTGTTCCCGACTCCGGCAGCCATCGCCGGCGCCAGCGGCGACGTGCTGGGCCGGCTCGGCATCGTGCGCCAGCGCCAGGCCGCACTGCGCGCGCTGGCGCAGGAGATGCTGGAAGGCCGGCTCGCACTGCACGCCGGCGCTGACCTGCCCGCGACCCTCGCGGCACTGCAGGCACTGCCGGGCATCGGCGACTGGACCGCGCAATACATCGCGATGCGCGCGCTGCGCTGGCCCGACGCCTTTCCGGCCGGCGACATCGCGCTGCAGAAGGCGCTCGGCGCCGGCACGGCGCGCGCCGCCATCGAGGCCTCGCAGGCCTGGCGCCCCTGGCGCGGCTACGCCGTGCTGCGCGCCTGGCACCGCCCCGTCCCGCCGCCGATGGTGGACGCGGCCACCCCGACGACACCCCCTGCTTTCACCCGCGCCGGCGCCATCGCCTGACTGCCATGAAGTTCAAGACCTCGACCCTCCACAGCACTCATATCGACAGCCCGCTCGGCGGCATCACCCTGGCCGCCACCGACCAGGGCCTCGCCGGCGCCTGGTTCGACCACCAGCGCCACTGGCCCGACACCCACGGCTGGCAGACCGACGATGCGCACCCGGTGCTGCGCCGGGCCGCCAGCCAGCTCGGCGATTACTTCGCCGGCCGGCGCGACCATTTCGACCTGCCGCTGGACCTGACCCACGGCACCGCGTTCCAGCAGTCGGTGTGGCAGGCGCTGCTGGCCATCCCGGCCGGCCGAACCACCAGCTACGGCGCATTGAGCGCCGAGGTCGGCAAGCCGGCCGCGGTGCGCGCGGTCGGCGCAGCGGTGGGACGCAACCCGATCAGCGTGATCGTGCCCTGCCACCGCGTGCTCGGCGCCGACGGCTCGCTGACCGGCTATGCCGGCGGGCTCGAGCGCAAGACGGCGCTGCTGGAACTGGAAGGCGCGTTGTGAGCCAGGGAGAATGCACCGCCAGTCCGCAAGCCGAGATTGCCGCGAAGACTCCGCTTCCCCAATCCGCCAGCCGCGCCTGGCTGCTCGACCTGCTGCTGCTCGGCGCGCTGTGGGGCGCTTCCTTCCTGTTCATGCGCATCGGCGCAGCCGAGTTCGGCGCCCTGCCGACCGCGGCGGTGCGGGTCGCGATCGCGATGCTGTTCCTGCTGCCGCTGCTGTTCCTGCGCGGCCAGTGGCCGGCGTTCCGGCAGCACTGGAAGCCCGCGCTCGGCATCGGCATCCTGAACTCCGGCCTGCCCTTCGCCTTCTTCTCCTTCGCGCTGCTGACCATCAACAGCGGGCTCGCGGCGGTGATCAACGCCACGGTGCCGATGTTCGGCGCGCTGGTGGCCTGGGCCTGGTTCAAGGACCGGCCCGACGGCTCGCGCATCGTCGGCCTGGTGATCGGCTTTGCCGGCGTGGCGATGCTGGCCGGCCGCAGCGCCGGCTTCCATTCGGGCGCCGACGAGGGCGCCGCGCGCTGGGCCATCGCGGCCTGCCTCGCGGCCTGCATCTGCTATGCCTTCTCGGCCAACCTGACGCGCAAGTACCTGACCGGCGTGCCCGTGATGGCCACCGCGACCGGCAGCCAGATCGGCGCCACGCTGGCGCTGGCGCTGCCCGCCGCCTGGCTGTGGCCGGCGCAGATGCCGAGCCTGAAAGCCTGGCTGGCGCTGGTGGCGGTGGGCACCGCCTGTACCGGCCTGGCCTACATCCTGTTCTTCCGGCTGATCGAGCGGGCCGGACCCGCGCGCGCGCTCACCGTGACCTTCCTGGTGCCGGTCTTCGCGCTGTTCTACGGCGCGGTGTTCCTGGGTGAGCAGATCACGTCGTGGATGCTGCTCTGCGCGGCGGTGATCGTCTGTGGCGTCGCGCTATCGACAGGACTGGTCAAGCTGGGCCGACGCCGCAGCGCCGCCCGCTGATGCGCCGGCGTCGGTGCCGCCCTGCATCGAAGAGGCCACGACGTTGATGGACAGCGCCAGCACCAGCATGTTGAAAGCGAACGAGAGCACGCCATGCACCAGCGTGATGCGGCGCATTTCGCGCGAAGTGACCTGCACGTCGGACACCTGCGAGGTCATGCCGACCACGAAGGAGTGATAGAGAAAGTCGAAGTAGTCCGGCGCCAGCTTGCCCGGGAACTTGAGGCCCGGCCCCTGCGGCTTGGGATCGATCTCCGACTGGTAGTAGCGGTGCGCGTAGTGAAAGGCGTAGATCGTGTGGATCATGAGCCACGAGCCGGCCAGTGCCACCAGGCCGAGCACGATGTGGCCGATGCGCTGGGCGCCGCACAGTTGGGGCACGCGCTGCAGCAGCATCGCGATCACCACCATGCTGACGCCGACCACGCTCACCATGGTGGCCAGGATCAGCGCATTGGGCTGGTCCTGCGACTGGGCCCGCGAACGGGTGCGGTCGGGGTCGCAGGTCTCGGCCAGCCACCAGGCCGGCAGGAGGTAGGCCGCCGACCCGACGCACCAGCCCAGCAGCCCGCGCGAAACGCCGTCGATCGGCCGGGGCGACCACCCGAGCCCCCAGCCGACCAGCAGTCCGACCGCGGCGCCGCACAAGAGCCGCAACCACCCCGGCATCTGAAGGTATCGAAATCGCATCCGGCGACTGTAGCCGCTCGCCCCCAACTGATCCGATCGATTGGCGTCAGACTGCGCCTGTTCTTTTCGGTCCCGATCGCCGACAGTCGAGGGCTAAGAAAAAAGCCGCCACGCATGAAAATCAACCGCCTCCTGCAGACCCTGCTGCTCGCCGCCTGGAGCCTGACGGCCTCCGCCGCCACGCCGCCGATGCAGGTTCCCGACACCATCGCCCAGCGCGCCGCGGCCTGCATCGCCTGCCATGGCCGCGAAGGCGCCAGCACCGACAGCGGTTACTTCCCGCGCCTGTCGGGCAAGCCCGAGGGCTACCTGTTCAACCAGCTGCTGAGCTTCCGCGACGGCCGCCGCTTCAATGCCGACATGACGCACATGGTGCAGCACCTGTCGGACGCCTACCTGCGCGAACTCGCGGCCTACTTCGCCGGGCTCGACCTGCCCTATCCGCCGATTCCGACCAAGACCGACGCCTCGCCCGAAATGCTGGCGCGCGGCAAGGCGCTGGTGTTCCAGGGCGATGCCGCGCGCGGCATACCGGCCTGCGCGCAATGCCATGGCCAGGCGCTGACCGGCGTGCAGCCCGGCATTCCGGGCTTGATCGGCCTGCCGCGCCTCTATCTCTCCTCGCAACTCGGCGCCTGGCTCACCAACGACCGCCATGCGCTGGCGCCCGATTGCATGACCGAGGTCGGCAGGAAGCTCAGCAGTGCCGACGTCAATGCCGTGGCCAGCTGGCTGGCGCTGCAGCCGATGCCCGCCGACACCCGAGCGCTGGCGGCGCTCCCCGGCCCGCTGCCGACGCCTTGCAGCGCAATGAACCGCTGAACCCGCCATGCGACGCTTCTTCTATTTCCTGCTCTTCCTGGCGACCCTGGCGCTGCTGGCAGCCCTGGCCATCGCGGCGTTGAACCTTCGCGGCGAGGACAGGCTGCCCGACATCGCCGCGGCCGCCCTCACCCCGACCGCGGCGCAGGTCGAGCGCGGCCGCTACCTGGCGCTGGCGGGCAACTGCGCCGGCTGCCACACGACCCGCGGCGGCGGCGCCTACGCCGGCGGCGTCGGCATCGAGACGCCCTTCGGCACGGTGTTCTCGAGCAACCTCACGCCCGACCCGAAGGCCGGCATCGGCAGTTGGAGCGCGGCTCACTTCTGGCGCGCGATGCACAACGGCCGCTCGAAGGACGGGCGCCTGCTCTACCCGGCCTTCCCGTACCCGAGCTTCACGCGCGTCACGCGCGAGGATTCCGACGCCCTCTTCGCCTACCTGCAGAGCGTTGCGCCCGCGCCGACGCCGAACATGGCGCACAAGCTGCGATTCCCCTACGACACCCAGGCCGCGCTGGCGGTCTGGCGCGCGCTGTCCTTCACCCCGGGCAGCTTCGCCCCCCACCCGGACCGGCCGGCCGAATGGAAGCGCGGCGCCTACCTGGTCGAGGGCCTGGGCCACTGCATCGCCTGCCACGGCACCCGCAACGTGCTCGGTGCCACCGAGGAGAAACTCGGGCTTTCGGGGGGGCTGATCCCGGTCGAGAACTGGTATGCACCCTCGCTGACCTCGCGGCGCGAAGCCGGCGTCGGCGACTGGGACCCGCACGACATCGTGGCGCTGCTCAAGACCGGCCGCTCGCCGCGCGGCTCGGTGATGGGCCCGATGGCCGATGTGGTGTTTCGCAGCACCCAGCACCTGGACGAGGCCGACCTGCGCGCCATGGCCGTGTACCTGAAATCGCTGCCGGAAGCGGGCCCCGGGCCGGACGCTCCTGCCACGCCCTCCAATGCGCCGGCGCGCCGCGACGCCCGGGTGATGGAGCGCGGCGCGAAGATCTACGACCAGCGCTGCGCCTACTGCCATGGCGATGTCGGCCAAGGCGCGCAGGGGGCCTACCCCGCGCTCGCCGGCAACCGGGCGGTGCTGATGGATTCCACCGCCAACCTGATCCAGGTGGTGCGCCATGGCGGCTTCCTGCCGGCCACGGCCGGCAATCCGCGCCCGTACGGCATGCCGCCCTTCAACCAGGCGCTGGACGACAGCGAGGTGGCTGCGGTGCTGACTTTCGTGCGCGCCTCCTGGGGCAACGACGCGCCGGCGGTGGCAGCGCGCGACATGCTCCGCCGGTGACCCGGCGCCCTCAGAACGAGCCGGGAGGCGGATTCGCGAACCGGCGCATGCGACCGAAGGGCGCGGCAATCCGCGCCGCCGAAGACAGCCCCGCACCGATTACCTTGCCGATCGGCGCCTTGATCCTGTCCGCGACGGCGGACTCGCCCGGGTACACCGGCGACAGTCCGCACTTGCGCAGCACCCGGTTGAGCTGGTGCACGCGCGCCGCCTGGCGCGTGACCGAGGTATAGAAGGTCACGCCGATCGAGATCGCGACGCCGTCGCCCGGCCGGGTCCAGTCGGGATCCGAACGCGTCATGTGCGGCGAGGTGCTCGGGAAATAGATGCCATCGCCGGCCTGGGCGTCGAACTGGTGGCTGCGCGCTCGCCACTCCTCCTTGAGCCGAACCTCGCGCTGCGAACCGTTGACGATGAACTCGTCCACCAGGCGCGCCGGCACCACGACGCGGTCGGTCGCTTCCCAGACATTCATGACCTTGCGGCCCCGCAGTTGCAGCCAGAAGTTGTTCTCGCGGTCGATATGGAACGGCGTCACCGACGGCGGAGCGGAAATGAAGATGAAGCCGGTCACCAGGAAGATGCCCGGCTGCTCGCGCTCGACCGTCTCGCGCATGGGGTCGAGGATGCCGTCGAGCAGGGCCTGGTAGCGCGCAACGACTTCGACGTTGTAGAGCGCAATCCACGAGCCCGGCTCCTCGATGCCCCGGAAGACGTCCTCGATGCCGCGCCCGTCGGGGTGCTCGCTGGCGTGCCTGAAGGCAGAGGCCTGCGTCACGCCCGGCCTGACGAACCGGCACTGCTTCAGGGGCATCAACTCCTGGGCCAGCGCCTCGAGTTCGGGCAGCTGGAACAGCGGATGCCGGTGGTAGTTGTGATGGAACCGGCCCACCTTGCGGGTCGTGAAGCCGGCAGGGTCGTCCACCCATATGCGGCAGTCGGTGGTCGTGGACATCATCTGGTCGATCTCGCTCGCGCCCATGGCATCTCCTTTGCCGGCGCAGCATAAACGATGTAACAAAAAAATACTAACTTTCGATCGGCGTATGGCGAACGAAAGGCACGTGGAACGCGCTTGACCATCCCATGATGGGAAGGTTGATACTTCCGGCATGGAATCAATGAACAGCAGCCTGGCACTGTCGCCAGGCGCCGCCGGCCTCCAGGAGTTTTCGCTGCCGATCGAGGGCATGAGCTGCGCATCCTGCGTGGCCCGCGTCGAGAAAGCGCTGGGCGCCGTGGCCGGCGTGACCGAAGCCAGCGTCAACCTGGCGACCGAAGCGGCCAGCGTGCGCACCAACGGCTCGGTCGCGCTGGCCAGCCTGCGCGCCGCGATCGAGAAGGCCGGCTACGGCGTCGGCCTGGCGCACCTCGAAGGCGAGGAGCCGGCCCTCGACGAGGCTGGCGTGGCCGCCGCGCCAACCCATCGCGGCAACGAAGGCTGGCCGGTCGCCATCGCGGCGATCCTGTCGACCCCGCTGGTGCTGCCGATGTTCGGGATGCTGGCCGGCAGCGATTGGATGCTCCCCGGCTGGTTGCAGCTGGCGCTGGCCACGCCGGTCCAGTTCTGGCTCGGCGCGCGCTTCTACCGCGCCGGCTGGAAGGCCCTGAAGGCCGGCGCCGGCAACATGGACCTGCTGGTCGCCCTGGGCACCAGCGCCGCCTACGGGCTCAGCGTCTACCTGCTGTTCGCGCATGCCGGCCATGGCATGCCGCCGCACCTCTACTTCGAGGCTTCGGCCGTGGTCGTCACCTTGGTGCTGCTGGGCAAGTGGCTCGAGACGCGGGCCAGGCGCCAGACCACCGAGGCCATTCGCGCGCTCCATGCGCTGCGCCCCGAGCGGGCCCGGGTGCGCCGCAACGGCGCCGAGCAGGAGATCCCGCTGGGGCAGGTGCGGATCGACGACCTGGTCGTCATCCGTCCGGGCGAGCGGGTGCCGGTCGATGCCCGGGTCGTCGAAGGCCGCAGCGAGGTCGACGAATCGCTCATCACCGGCGAGAGCCTGCCCGTCGCCAAGCAGGTGGACGACGCCGTGACCGGTGGCTCGGTCAACGGCGAAGGCCTGCTGCTGGTGCGCACCACCGCGGTCGGCGCCGAATCGACGCTGGCGCGGATCGTTCGGCTGGTCGAATCGGCGCAGGCGAAGAAAGCCCCGATCCAGCGCCTGGTCGACCAGGTGAGCAGCGTCTTCGTGCCGGTGGTGATCGGCATCGCGCTGCTGACTTTCCTGGGCTGGGGACTCGGCGGCGGCGAGTGGGAGACCGCCATCCTCAATGCGGTCGCAGTGCTGGTCATCGCCTGCCCCTGCGCGCTCGGGCTGGCGACGCCGACCGCGATCATGGCCGGCACCGGCGTCGCTGCGCGGCACGGCGTGCTGATCAAGGATGCCGAGGCGCTCGAGGTCGCGCACGGCGTCGGCATCGTGGCCTTCGACAAGACCGGCACGCTGACCGAAGGCCGCCCCGAGCTGGTGGCCGCCGAGGCCGTCGACGGCGATGCCGGGCCCCTGCTCCGGGCCAGCGCCACGCTGCAGGCGGGCAGCGAGCATCCGCTCGCCCGCGCTGTGCTGGACGCGGCCCGCAAGGCCGGCATCGAGCCCGGCCGCGCATCGGCGGTGCGCGCGGTGGCCGGGCGTGGCGTCTCGGCCAGCGTCGATGGCCGCGAACTTCGCCTCGGCAGCACCCGCTACATGCGCGAGCTCTCGGTGCCGCTGGGCAAGCTCGGCGAACGCGCGTCGCAGTGGCAGTCCGAAGGCCGCACCGTCTCCTGGCTGGCCGACCTGAGTGCGGGCCCGACGCTGGTCGGCCTGCTGGCCTTCGGCGACCGGCCCAAGGCCAGCGCCGCGGCCGCGATCGAGCGGCTGCATGCGCAGGGCATCCGCACCGCCCTGGTGTCGGGCGACAACCGCGGCAGCGCCGAGGCCGTGGCCCGGCTGCTGAAGATCGACACGGTCCGGGCCGAGGTGCTGCCGGAGGACAAGGCGGCCATCATCGGCGAACTGAAGGCCGACGGCGTGCGCGTCGCGATGGTGGGCGACGGCATCAACGACGCGCCGGCGCTGGCGGCGGCCGACGTCGGCATCGCGATGTCGACCGGCACCGACGTCGCGATGCAYGCRGCCGGCATCACGCTGATGCGSGGCRACCCRGCSCTGGTSRSCGACGCCATCGACATCTCGCGCCGCACCTACGCSAAGATYCGSCARAACCTGTTCTGGGCCTTCGCCTACAACGTGGTGGGCATTCCGCTGGCCGCCTTCGGCCTGCTGAACCCGGTCATCGCCGGGGCTGCGATGGCCTTCAGCAGCGTCAGCGTGGTGAGCAACGCGCTGCTGCTGCGGCGCTGGAAAGGACAAGTGAAATGAGCGTGGAACCCTTCAATATCGGCGAGGCCGCGTCTCGCTCGGGGGTCYCGGCCAAGATGGTGCGGCATTACGAATCGCTCGGCCTGCTGCCCGAGGTGGCCCGCACCGACGCCGGCTACCGGCAGTACACCGAGAGCAATGTGCACACGCTTCGCTTCATCCGGCGCGCGCGCGACCTCGGCTTCAGCATGGCCGAGATCGCCGAACTGCTGAAGCTGTGGCAGAACAAGGGCCGCGCCAGCGCCGACGTCAAGCGCATCGCGCTCGACCATGCGGCCGACCTGCACCGCCGCATCGAGGAGATGACAGCGATGAAGAGAACGCTGGAGCGGCTGGCCGACTGCTGCCACGGCGATCATCGACCGGACTGTCCCATCCTCGATGAGTTGGGCTCGCCCCCAGGTCGGGCTCACTGCGTGTAGCCCTCCCACCCCCTGCCGGGGGCAACACCAGCGGCCCGGCGAAGCCGGTTCCGCGGTGTTTCACCAACGGGCCCGGCTGCGCCGGCCTCGGGGCGGTCATCTGTTTTTGGCGGGCGCCAGGCGCTAGGGTCCGCGGGCATCGATCCATTGCCGCCACCGCGCGGCGGCAGCGGCGCGCGCGGCCACATCGGGGTCGTTCGGGTCATAGGCGCCGAGCGAGCGCCAGAGCGGGCCCCACTGCGCCACCCCCGGCAGCGTGGGCACCACCGCCTGCAGCACCGCGAAGGCACGCTGGCGGGTCAGCGGCGTCTGCGCATCCAGCAGCGGTGCGATCACCGGCAGCGCATCGGCGCCGCGCGCGATCAGCACGTAGGTCGCGAGCGTGTGCGGCGCCCGCAGCACGTCGGGATAGTCGTCGAAGGTCTGCGCGAGTGCCTCCAGCGCATCGGGCGTGCCGATCGCGGCGAGGCCCTGGGCGGCGCGCCCGCGCACCAGCGGGTCGCTGTCGGCGAGCGCGGCGCGCAGGGCGTCGGCGGCCACCGGGTCGGCGATCTCGGCCAGGCCCTGTGCAGCCTTCTCGCGCACCTGCGGGTCGCCGGTCGCGAGCGCACGCAGCAGCACCGGTGTCGACGTCCGGCCTGCCACCACCAGCATGGCCAGCGCGCGGGCGCGGTCGGTCGGATCGGCCGCATCGAGCCCGCCGAGATCGCCGGGGCCGCCGCTCATGGCGCCCTCGACACCGGCGCCGGCCGCGAGAAGGTGACGACCACGCGCCGGTTGGCCCAGCGGTTGGCCTCGCGCGCCTGGTCGGCGCCGACCGCGGCGTCGCCGCCCTGGTCGCCGGTGCCGGCATCGGTGGTGGCGGCGGTCGAGGCGCCGACGCCGACCGAGATCCAGTCGAGGCGCGAGCGCGGCAGGCCGCGCGCCAGCAGCGCCGCCTCGACCGCATCGACGCGGGCCAGCGACAGGTTGGTGTTGTAGCGGCTGTTGCCGCCGACCTGGTCGGCCGAGCCTTCGAGCGACACGATGACGTCGGTGCTGCGCAGCAGGTAGGGCATGAAGTCGTCGATGCGCGCGGCCTCGGCGGCGCCGAGCACGGCGCTGTCGAAGTCGAAGTAGAAGACCGCCGGCTCGTGCACGTAGAACTCGCGGTGCCGCTCCACCGCTTCGTCGAAGGTGGCCGAGGCTGCGTCCGCCACCGTCAGGTGCTCGTCGATCACCTTGCCGGAGCGGATGCCGAAGCCCCAGTGCACGGCGGCGAGGTCGAGGCCCTTGTCCTGCGCCACCGCAACCGATTCGAATTCGAAGTCGAGATCGACCGCCGCGCTGGCGACGCCGGGCTGGTCGTAGAGCGCGGCCGACCGGATGTCGGCGGCATCGTTCGAGCGCTTGAAGCCCGGCGTGCGGCCCAGCACGCCGCCGGTGCCGCCGCCGTAGGCGTCCGGCTGCTTCACCTGGCCGACCGAGCCCACCGTGCCCGGCGCCGCCGGCTGGAAATTGAAGCTCGGCGACAGCGCCTCGCCCGCCGGCGCCGAACCGCCGCCGGTACCGCCGTGGTAGACGTCGGTGAAAAAGCCGCCCTCGACGCCGGTATCGGGGCTGTCCTCGGTCAGGATGCCAGGGTCGCCCAGCGCGCCGCGCCCCGATCGGTCGGCCGGCAGGGATCCGGGCTGCACGTCGGCGCCCTTGACGTCGGTGAGCTTCACGACCTGCACCATCTCGATCTGGTTCGACAGCGGCGCTGCCTCGCCGGGCACGAAACGGATGTAGCCGTCGAGGCCGCTGTGGGTGGGCGGCGTGTTGCCGCCGCCCTCGCGCGTCTGCAGATCGATCTCGAAGCCGCCGTTGGCCACCGGAAAGCTGCCGTTGCGGCTGCACCGGATCGCGTCCGGTGCAGCCCTGCCCGACTGCTGCGCGACGTGCGCCAGCTCGTGCGCGGTCAGCGCATCGTCGCCCGGTGATCGGCCCGCACCGTAGAACACATCGTGGCCGTGCGTGAACGCATCGGCGCCGAGGTCGCGCGCCAGCAGCGCGGCCTGGGTTCCGGTGTGGGTTCGCACATGCCCGAAATCGGCGCCCAGGCGCTGTGCCATCGCAGCGCGCGTGCGGACATCGAGCGGCTCGCCGCGCGAACCCGCCTGCTGCGCGATCGGCGATGCGCGGCGCTGCGGAGGCTGGGCGCGAGGCGCCTCGCCCTTCCCCTGCGGGGGCCTCGTCGCCGCCCGCTCGGCCTGCTGCTCGACGCCATCGCCCGCGCGGCCCACGTTGATCCGCATGAAACGCGGCACGCCGCTGCGCTGCAGCGGCGCGGCCGCCCGCACAGCGGCCCCCGAGGGCAGGTTGCCGGCGCGCTGGGCGCCGGACTGCCGCCTGTTCGCATGCCTCATGGCGCACCTCCTTGTTGCCTCATGGTCCGGCTCCCTGCAACGCGGCCCTGCGCGTGGATTCGTAGGCGTGGCGCGCGGCATCGAAGGCTTCGGCGCCCCACTGCGTGCGCAGGCGCCGCAGCAGCGGCTCGAAGGTCGCGCGCGCGAGTTCGGGGCCGAGCAGGTCGCCCAGCGTGGCCCATCCGGCAGCCAGCGCGCCGTAGGCGGCCGGCCGGTCGCCGGCCTGTTCGTCGATGCGCGACAGCGCCACCGCCGCGCCGATGTAGGGCGTCGGCGCGCGCGCGGCCAAAGCATGCGTGCGGGCCGCGAGCGCATGCGTGCGCGCCGCCTGCGGCTGGCCCTGTTCGAGCGCATGGGTGGCCGACAGCAGCGCGAGCCCGGCCAGCGCCTCCTCGTCTGCGCACGCCGTCGCGCGCGGCCTCGCGGCGGCGACCAGTGCCTCGGCACGGTCGAAGCGTCGCGCCTGCTGCCAGGC
>NZ_JBFUCJ010000123.1:0-19691 GCF_056405295.1 Variovorax sp. P1_H2
CCGAGGTGTTCGGCTGCCCGGTGCTGTTCCGGCAGCCGCACGATTCGATCGTCTTCCGCCRCAGCGACCTGGAGCTGCCCCTGGTCAGCGCCAACCCGGGCGTCGCTGCCCTGTTCGAAGACGCGGCGGAGCGCGACCTGGTGGCCTACTGCTCGTCCCACGACACGGCGCATGCGGTACGGGGAGCGCTGCGGCAGTTGCTGCACGGCGACGTGCCGAACATCGAGCAGGTGGCCGGCGTGCTGTGCGTGAGCCAGCGCACACTACAGCGCCGGCTGGCGCGCGAGGGGCTGCGGTTCAGCGCGCTGCTTGACGAGGCCCGGCTGGAGATGGCGCGGCGCTACCTGGCGGCGGGCCGCGCGAGCCTGACCGAGATTGCCTACCTGCTGGGTTTCGCGGACCCGAATTCCTTCTTCCGCGCCTTCAAGCGCTGGACCGGGAAGACACCGGCGGACTACCGGCAAAGCCAAGGCGTCGCTACTTCGTCTTCAATGCCGGACTTCCTGCCGACGGTGGCTCCGCCACCCGCGTACCGCCCACATCCTTCAACAAGCGCTTGAATTCGGGCGACCGGGTCGCCGCACCTCGCAAGGCCGACTCGCGCGTGCATCGCCCCTTGTGCGCGGCGCCGCAGGAAAAAGCCCGCACTGGCCGCAGAGGTTCCGTTGGACCTTCGAGGCGCGGGCGCGGATCATGTGGAGGCATGCGCAGGCGTGCCAAGCACTCGCTTCGCGGGCCTGCGCCGAGAGCGGAGGCAAAGGAAATGACCGAGGCAATCTACTGTTTCGACACCGCCACCGTGCGGTTCGCGATCTACCCGGAAGGCCCTGGAGGCGACAGGATCGTCGCCGAAATCTCGGAAGATCCGCTGCGCGACCTGTTCGGCGCGAGCGGCGGGGGCGACACCCTGGTGGCGGCCTACAAGGCGCATGCGGCGACCATCGACGCCCGCGCCCTCGATCGCTACCGCGAGGCATCTCACCGGCCGGTGCTGCTGGAAACGCGGGATTTCGAAGCGATCGAAACGATGGCCGGCGCGCAGGCCGGGTGAACGACCCGCGGAGTCCGCTATCGCATCAGGCAAGCCATTGCACCTCGAAGACGTGGTGACCCCAGGGCGGCAGGTCCAGGAACAGGCCCCGGGCGAGCAGGTCGTCGCCCGGGCGATCGTAGACAGCCGGGCCGAGCAGATCCCGCAGCCGCAGGATGCGCCCCGTCATCTGCGCAACAGGAACACGCACGAAGCACTGGGACGGCTGCGGCGAGTAATTCACGGCCACCAGCAACCATTCGGGGGCGGCACCTTCCCAGGCATAGGCCATGAAGTTGTCCCAACTGCCGTTGCCGTCCCAGGCCGGGATGCAGTCCAGCAAGGACCAATGGCCGTCGCCCAGCGTCGGCAGGCGCAGCACGTCGAGAACCCGGCCATAGAACCGTTCGAGCATGTCGTCCACGGGTTCATCCGGCCCACGAACCAGGTGCGGAGAAATTCGTATGCGCCGGCCTTCGAATTGCCCTTGGTGGAAGAAGCGCAGGCCCGGTGAAAAATAGGTCAGCACGGCCGCGGCGGCGTGGACTTCGGGCGCGAAGGCGGCTGCCGCTCGCGGCTCGTCGTGGTTCTCCAGAAAGCGCGCGAGCTTGTCCTGGTAGGCCAAGTCCGCGCACAGGTGTTCGCGCACGGGGCGGGCGCGCTGTTCGTGCAGGCGGTCGTACAGTCGCTTGTCGTAGGTGTAGTCGAAGCCCTGCTGCTGCAATGTCCATTCCATGTCCCAGTAGACCTCCGCCATGAACAGGAAGCCGGGATGCGAGCGTCGCACCGCCTCGATCGCTTTCGACCAGAACGGATCGACCCGGATGCCCCAGGTGCGCTCGAACACCTCGGGCACGACCAGCATGGCCATGTCGCAGCGCACGCCGTCGCATTGGCCGGCGATGCGTTCGAGCTCGCCGATCATCGACGCCTGCAAATTGGCGTTGCCGTAGTCGAGCTGCAGCGTGTCGGGCCAGCCGTCGAAGTACGGGTCCCGTCCGTGGGCGAGCAACAAAGGCCCGTTCCTCGTCGCCAGGCGGCAATGGTTCTGGGGCGCACGCGCCAGGTCGTCCTCGCTGGCATGGACGAAGTAGTCCGGATGCTCGTCGGTCCAGCGATGATCGAGGGCCATGTGGTTCGGCACGAAGTCGAGCATCAGGCGAAGCCCTCGCTGGCGCATGCGCTCACGCAGCCGCGCCAGTGCCGCATCACCGCCCAGGGCGCGGTGCACGCGGTAGTCCGTGATCGCAAAGCCCGAACCCGCAATGTCCGCCTCGCGAAGGTCGGGCAGCGTTTGCTCGAACTCGCGCCGCCACGACGGATGGCTGCGCGAGATGCGCTGCGCGGCTTCCCCCGTCTGCCAGACACTCAGCAGCCACAGCCAGTCGAAGCCCATCTCGGCCAGGCGATCCAGTTCGGCGTCGGCCATGTCGTCCAGCGTGGCCGCGCGGCCCAGCGACCGCGACAGTGCCGTCAAGCCGACACGGGTGTTGAGCTGGTAGAGCGCTGGATAACGAAGTCCTTGCACGGCGATCATCCCCTCTGTCTCAGGCGCAACGGCGTCGACCCGGATGCGCTTCTCGGCAACCTCCTGCGCGAGACTCTTCGTCAACCCGAATCCGGGCCCCTGCGAACACCGTGCAACGCCCGCGCCGCCGCGGCCTCCGCGCCCGGCATGAGCAGCAGATCCTTCGTCAGCACGGCGTTGATCTGGATGATCCGCGCCACGCAACCGGTCCACCCGGTCTGGTGGCTGGCGCCGATCCCGGCGCCGGTGTCGCCATGGAAGTACTCATGGAACTGCACCAGGTCGCGCCAGTGGGGGTCGTCGCGGAACTTCCGCGCCGAGCCGTAAGCCGGCCGAGCGCCGTCGCTGCCGCGCAGGAAGATCCGGCTCAGGCGCTCGCCCAGTTCCTTCGCCACTTCGAGCAGCGTCCTCATCTGCCCCGAGCCGGTCGGGCATTCGACCTTGAAGTCCTCGCCGAAATAGGCATACAGGCGCAGCAGCGAGGTGTACAGCAGAAAGTTGATCGGCATCCAGACCGGCCCGCGCCAGTTGGAGTTGCCGCCGAACATGCCCGAGTCGGAGTCGCCCGGCACGTACGCCACCCGGTACGACTGACCCGCGTGCTCGAAGACGTAGGGATGCTCCAGGTGGCTGCGCGACAGCGCCCGAATGCCATGCGGGCCGAAGAACTCGCTCTCGTCCAGCATGCGCGCGAGGATGCGGCGCAGCTTCCGCTCGTCGACGATCGCCAGCATCCGCCGATTGCAGACCCCGGGCTCCTGGGGCAGATGCATGCCGGCCGCCAGTTCGGGATGGCGCGCCAGGAACGGCCCCGCACGCTCGCGGAACTTCGGCAGCTTCTCGAGGATGTCCTCTTCGAAGACGGCCACCGCGGCGAGCGGCAGCAGGCCGACGATGGAACGCACCTTCAGCCGCGTGGCCCTGCCGTCCGGCAGACGCAGCACGTCGTAGAAGAAGCCGTCCTCCTCGTCCCACATCTCGTCGTGCCGCTCGCCCATGCGGTCCATCGCGCCGGCGATGAACAGCGTGTGCTGGAAGAATTTCTCGACGAACTCCTCGTACAAGGGCTCCTGCAGCGCCAGTTCGACCGCGATGCGCARCATCTGCTGGCTGAAGAACACCATCCACGCGGTGCCGTCGGCCTGGTCCAGGTAGCCGCCCGTGGGCAGCGGCGACGAGCGGTCGAAGACGCCGATGTTGTCGAGCCCGAGAAAGCCGCCTTCGAAGACGTTGGCGCCGGTGCGGTCCTTGCGGTTGACCCACCAGGTGAAGTTGACCAGCAGCTTGGAGAACGCGTACTTGAGGAACTCGATGTCGCCGCCGTCGCCGCGGCGCTCCTTGTCGACCAGGAACAGCTGCATCGTCGCCCAGGCGTGCACCGGCGGATTGACGTCGCCGAAGTTCCACTCGTAGGCGGGGAGCTGGCCGTTCGGATGGAGGTAGTCGTTGCGCAGCATCAGGTCGAGCTGCTGCTTGGCAAACTCGGGGTCGACCATGCCGAGCGGGATCATGTGAAAGGCAAGGTCCCACGCGGCGTACCAGGGGTACTCCCATTTGTCGGGCATCGAGATGATGTCGTCGTTGAACATGTGCGCCCACTCGATGTTGCGCACCCGCCGGCGCTCCGACAGCGGCAGCTGGCTGCCCGCGCCGTGCTCTTCGAGCCAGAGGTCGAGGTCGTAGTAGAAGTACTGCTTGGTCCACAGCATGCCGGCCAGCGCCTGGCGCATCACGGTGGCGCGGTCCGGGTCATTGCGAACAGCGGGCGGCGTCACCGAGGCGTAGAACGCATCGGCCTCCTGGAGCCGGGCCGYGAACACGGCATCGAAGTCCTCGAAGGGGCTGGCCGGGGCGCCGGTCTCGCAGGCCTTCAAGCGCAGCCGGACCACCCGCGGCTGCTCGGCAGCGACGTCGATCTGGTAGTGCGCGGCCACCTTGGTGCCCTGCTGCGCCGGATTGATCGCACCCGTGTCGCCGTGGACGATGAAGTTGTGGATGCCGTCCTTCACGCAGGCCGAGGAGTTGGTCCCGCCGAACAGCCGAGCGTTGTTGGTTTCGTTCTCGGTGAAGAGCAACGGCACGTCGGCGTCGCAATGCAGGTCGTAGTCGCCCAGCGATTCCAGGAACAGCGGATCGGTATGACGGGCGCGGACGGTCGAAGCCCCGGTGGAACCCACGCGCTCGAGGATCGGCTTGGAGCCGCCACCCGGCTGCGACCACGTGTTTCGGAACCACAACGTCGGCAGCAGGTGCAGGGACGCCGCTTCCGGACCTCTGTTGAAGACTGTGATCCGTACCAGCACGTCGTCGGGCGCGGCCTTCGCATACTCGACGAAGACGTCGAAGTAGCGGTCGTCGTCGAAGACGCCGGTGTCCAGCAGTTCGTACTCGGCCTCGTGCTTGCCGCGGCTGCGGTTGGTGGCGACGAGGTCCTCGTACGGGTAGGCCGCCTGCGGGTACTTGTACAGGTATTTCATGTACGAGTGCGTCGGCGTCGAGTCGAGATAGAAGTAGTACTCCTTGACGTCCTCGCCATGATTGCCTTCGCCGTTGGCCAGGCCGAAGGCGCGCTCCTTCAGGATAGGGTCTCGCCCGTTCCACAGCGCCAGGGCGAAGCACAGCACCTGATGGTCGTCGCTGATACCTCCCAGCCCGTCTTCGCCCCAGCGGTAGGCGCGCGAGCGGGCCTGGTCGTGGGTGAAGTAGTTCCAGGCATCGCCGTTGTCGCTGTAGTCCTCGCGCACGGTTCCCCATTGCCGCTCGCTGAGGTAGGGCCCCCACTTCTTCCAGGCCGCCCGGTTCGCATGCGCTTCTTCCAGCCGGCGCTTCTCCGCTGCCTCGGTGCTCATGGGAGTTCTCCTTGAGATCGCTGCCTTCAGGCGGCCAGTGTGTCCCGCCCGAATCGCAATGGCAAGAACCTCACCGGAACCCGCCCGCCTTCACTTCCGTTCCCGCCCCTTGCGATCGTACTTGCGCCAGTACTGAAACTCCTCCTCGTGGACCTCGATGTCCAGCTCCGAGACCCTGGCCTGGAGTCGCTCCTGCACTTCAGACACGGCCCGGTTGTAGATCACTGGCCCGACTTCTTCCAGGAAGAAACCAAGGAGAGCGCCCGCGGCGATATTGCCGATGGGTTCGTCCATGTTTTCTCGGAAGTACCTCTCGATGGAGGCGATGGCCTCCTTCCGGGCTTCCTTGCTCAGTTCGATGGTCATGGCGGCGTCCTCCTCCAGATTTGCGCTCAGAGTGTCCGGGCCGATTCTGCCCTGCTCTAGTGAGCGCCTTGCCCCCTGTGTGGCCCGGGCCAGGATCGCGGCGCAGGGCTACACCATCACCAAGTTCAAGGTCGATGGGAACTGCTATGAGCTCTATGGCAAGAACGCTGCAGGCAAGAAGGTCGAGATCTACTACGACGCGAAAACGCTGGAACCCGTCAAGAGCGAGATCGAAAAGTAGCCATGCCGACCTCCGGTGAGAGGCGTTGCGCAGAAGGCGTGCTGGTCTGGGACGCCGCGGTGCGCCTTCAGCACTGGATGCTGGCAGGGACCGTGATCTATTGCTCCCTCCAAGACGATGGCGGACCCGCGCATCGCGCGGTTGGCTACGTCGCCCTTGGCGCAGTCGCGACGCGTTTGCTATGGGGATGGCTTTCAAGGGGGCACGCCAGCCTCGCTGCGATGCGGCCCTCCATCGCTTCGACCGTGGTCTTTGTCCGCTCTCGCGCGCCACGCTGCATGGGCCACGATCCTCTGGGACTGTGGATGGTGTGGCTGCTCTGGTCGCTCGTGGCTCTCTTGGGACTCACCGGATGGATGAGCCATCTGGACGCCTTCTGGGGCGACGAGCGCGCGCAAGCGATCCATGCATGGCTTGCCAATGCCCTGATGGTCGCTGCCATTGTTCACGTGCTTGCAGTGGGCGTGATGAGCTGGCGGTGGCGGGAGAATCTCCCGGCGACGATGGTGACCGGACGGAAGCGAAGGTGACTTCGCAGCAGGCCGGCCGCCGCCAGCCGGAGCTTCTTCACGATACGAAGGCCGCAGGAACCGGCGCTTCGCCCACCGCCTGCCGCAACACCGCCCAGTGCATGGCCTCGTCGCCGAGGGATGCTCGCCGCCGCCTTGACCAACTCGCGGTTGCCGAACAGAGGTCCGGCAGCCTTCCCACCGCACGTGCCAGGCGGATGCTGCATCCGCCTTTGCCGACGAGCTCGTGGGGTTATTGAACCGAACGCCCGTTTCCGGGAATGAACGGGGTGTTCGGCAAGTGCCTTCCGGGTCCATCTTCAACCCGCCTGGAGGCAGGCCGCCGCAGCCCACCTCAAACCTGGGAGTAAAGTCTCTGAGAGCCGCACATCAAGAGCCGCCTATGCCGCCCCATCCCCGCGACGCCGTCCGGCGACAGGCCGAGGGGCCGCCGTTGGCCGAAAGTGCCGAGGCACGCCTGGTGGGCCGGGCCGCGAACGGCGAGTTGCAGGCGTTCGAGCAGTTGTACCGCGCCTACCACCCGCGGCTCACGCGTTTCCTGGACCGCGTGACACGGCGGCCCGGACTCGTCGGAGAAGTGCTCAACGACACGATGCTGGTCGTCTGGAACCGGGCCGGGACCTACAACGGCCGCTGCAAGGTATCGACCTGGATTTTCGCCATCGCCTATCGAAAGGCCATCAAGGCGCTGAGCCGCCTGGACGAGCCCGTGCAAGCCGAGTGCAACGACGATCAACCCGCGCCGTCGGAGTCCGGTCCTGAATATCGCGCGGCGCAGTCGCAAATCCGCGCGGTGCTGGCGCAAGCCCTGGACCAGCTCTCGCTCGAACAGCGCGCGGTCGTCCACCTGACCTACTTCCATGGCATGGGCTATCGCGAGATCGGCGACATCATCGGCTGTCCGGTCGACACCGTGAAGACGCGCATGTTCCACGCACGGCGCAGGCTGAAGACCTTGCTGGCCGAGCGGCTGGAGGATTGGCCGTGAGCGGGCGGGTGGTCCATCTCGGCACCGACATGCATCAGGAGGTGCAGGCGTTGCTGCCGTGGTACGTCGGCGCGCGTCTCGATGCCGAGAATCGCGCCCGCGTCGAGGCCCACATTGCCGACTGCCCGCGCTGCCAGGCCGAGCTGGCCTGGGAACGAAAGCTTCAGGCCGCCTGTTCGAACGGGGACATCGACGTCCCGGGCGACGTCGACCAGGGGTTCGCGTCCTTGCGCGAGCGGATCGTCGTCGGCGTCGGCGCGGCACCGCGGCAACGCGACGGCGTCGCGGCGCGGCTGAGGCAGCGCTGGCGCGAATGCGCACCCTGGACTCGCTGGGCCTTGCTGGCGCAGTGCGTTCTGGTCGCGACCCTGGGCGGCTTGCTGCTGCTGCCGCTTCCTCCCGAACAGCCCTTCCGCGCACTTGGCGGGCCGGCGGCACCGACTGCCACCGCCGACAGCGGCAACCTGATCGTGAGGTTCCGGCCCGAGGCCACCGAGCAGGAAATGCGGCGGGTGCTGCGCGACAGCAAGGCCCGGCTGGTCTACGGACCGACCACCACCGATGCTTATCTGCTGGCCGTGCCGGCCGGCCTCGAAACCGCGGCGGTGCAGCAACTGCGCAAGGAAAGCGCCGTGTTGCTGGTCGAATCGCTCGACGGTCGGGCGGCGCCATGAAGTGGCTTCTGGTCGCCTGGCTGTTCGCTCTCGCCGCGGTCCAGCCGCTGGCCCGCGCCGCGCCGCCCGATCCGAGCGCCGCATCGACCGCCGCCAGCCAGCAGGTGCTGCTGTTGTTGCGCCTGCCGCCGGAGCACTTTCGACCCGAAAGCGCCTATTCGGGCGGCTACGGCGACGGCCCCGCCCACGGCGCACGGCGCCGTGTGGCTGCCGCGCTGGCACGCGAACACGGGTTGACGCTGGTCACGGACTGGGCGCTTCCGCTGCTGGCCGTCGACTGCTTCGTGCTGGCCGTGCCGGGCGACCAGCCGCCCGACCGCGTGGCGCAGGCGTTGTCGCGCGATCCGCGCGTCGAGTGGGCCCAGCCCATGAACGTCTATCGAACGCGAGGCCATGACGACCCGCTGTACCCGCTGCAGCCACCGGCGCAGGCCTGGCACCTCATGGATCTGCATGAGATCTCCACCGGCCGCGGCGTGCGGGTCGCCGTGGTCGACAGCCGGGTCGACGAGCACCACCCGGACCTCGAGGGCCAGGTGGCGTTGAAGGAGAACTTTGTCGACGGCCGGGGCGAACTCCCCGAGGACCACGGTACCGCGGTCGCCGGCATCATCGCCGCGCGCGCCGACAACGGCGTCGGCATGGTGGGCGTGGCACCGAACGCGCGCCTGCTTGCGCTGCGCGCCTGCTGGCAGGAGAGCAGCCAGGCCACCTTGTGCACGAGCCTGAGCCTTGCCATGGCCCTGCACTTCGCCATCACGCACGACGCGGACATCATCAACCTGAGTCTCAGCGGCCCGCCCGATCGCCTGCTCGACCGACTGCTGGACGTCGCGCTCTCGCGCCGCATCAGCGTCATCGGCGCCGTCGATCGAAACCTGCCGGATGGCGGGTTTCCGGCCTCGCATGCCGGCGTCGTGGCCGTCGCCGACGACACCGGCGAGCCGGCCTTGCCGGCTGCCTTGGTCGCTCCGGGGCGCGATGTGCCGACCACCCTGCCCGGTGCCCGCTGGAACCTCGTGTCGGGCTCGTCCTATGCCGCAGCCCATGTGACGGGGCTGTTCGCCCTGTTGCGCGAGCGCTTGCCGGCACATGCCGTGCCGCCCTCCATCGCCAGCGTCGTTTCTTTTCCCGGCGGAGGAATCGATGCTTGTGCCACACTGGCACGCGTCGCAGGCCCTGGCGCCTGCGTCCGCACCGTGACGCGCTCCACGACACCCCTCAACCTTCGTCAGTGACATGCCGAGCGCCGGTCTGCGTGCCGCGCTCTACCCCTTGCTGTGCCTTGTCTGCTGCGTCGCGTCCGCACAGACCGGCGGGAGCGTCGCGTTCTTTTCGAACTATCTCTACCGCGGCGTTTCCCTCAGCGACGAACGGCCCACGCTCGGCCTGAGCGTCACCCACGACGATCCGAGCGGCTGGTATGGCGGCGCATCGCTCACGGGCGTGGCGCTGGGTCCCTACAACCGGCAACAGCTGCAAGTGCTCGGCTACGCGGGGTACGCGGGCCGGCTGTCCGATCGCCTCGGCTGGGAAGCGGGTGCGACCGCCGTTCACTTCAGCGTCGACTCGCACTACGACTTCTACGAGGGGTTCGCTGGCCTGAGCGGCGAACGATGGAACCTGCGGCTGCATTACTCGCCCGACTATTTCGGCAGCGGCGCGCGCACGGCCTATGGCGATTTCAACGCCGGGCTGCCGCTCTCGCCGATGACACGCGCGACGGCCCACGTGGGCGCCCTGATGCGAGTCGGCGGCGTTGCCGCCGAAGGCGCGCGCCTGACCCTGGACGGGAGCCTGGGGCTGGCCGTCGCGCGCGACGCGTGGGAGGTGCGGCTCGACTGGGTCGCCGGCGGTCGCAGCGGCATCTACCCGGCCGCCTATGGACGCGGGTCGAGTAGCGCGCTGGTGCTGAGCGCCTCGCTGGCCTTCTGAATCGCCGGCGAATGAACCTTTTGGCCTCGGTGCGGAATACACCGACCCCGGACCGAAAGGAGATGCAAATGAGCGCCTATCGCCTGAAGTTGTACGGGCTCGCCTGCGCAGGCGCGTTTGTGTTTGTGTTGGCCGCCTGCGGCGGCGGTGGAGGCTCCCACGGCATGCCCGTGACGAGCGCTGGAACCAGCGCCGGCTATGTCACCGGCATGCCTGTGACGGGCACCGGCGCCGTCACCGGCATGCGCTATGTCGCGACCAACCTCGTTTCCGATCTCCCCGCAACCGGCAATCCGTATGGAAGCTCCAACACGGACCCGCATCTGCTCAAGGGCTGGGGCGTGGCCTTCAACCCGAGGGGGTTTGTCTGGGTGGCGAACAACGGTACCTCGAGCTCGACGCTCTACGACGGCAACGGCGTGCCGCAATCGCTGGTGGTGGCGCTTCCGCCCGGCACTGCCGGCAGCGCCATGCCGAGCGGCATCGTCTTCAATGGCCATCAGGACTTCATGGTCACGGCAAACGGCATGTCCGGTGCCAGCGCCTTCATCTTCGCCGGCCAGTCAGGCACGTTGTCGGGCTGGTCGCCCGACGTCGACATGACCCATGCGGTCACGGTCTTCGACGACGCAGCCGCGGGTACGGTCTACACGGGCCTGGCGCTCGCCAGCCAAGGCACATCGGATTTTCTGTACGCAGCAGATTTTCACCATGCGAAGGCCGACGTGTTCGACTCGAACTTCACCAAGATCGGCGTCGCGGGCAGCTTCGTCGATTCGGCCATGCCATCCGGCTACGCGCCGTTCGGGCTCCAGGCGATCGGCGGACTGATCTATGTCAGCTACGCCAGGCAGGACGCGCTGGCGCGCAACGAGGCTGCGGGCGCCGGCCAGGGCGCCGTCGATGCCTTCGACACCACGGGACACCTCGTCAAGCGGCTCGTTCCGGTCGGCGGTGCGCTCAACGCGCCATGGGGAATGGCGATGGCGCCCGCCAACTTCGGCGTCTTCAGCAACGCCTTGCTCGTCGCCAATACCGGGGACGGGGTTGTCCACGCGTTCGACTCGACGACCGGGGCACCGATGGGCACACTCTCCATGGCGGACGGGCACCCGATCGTGATCGACGGCTTGCGCGGTATCGCGTTCGGAAATGGCTTGAACAGCCAGCCTGAAAGCACGCTTTTCTTTGCCGCGGGGCCCGGCGGAGGAATTCATGGCGTCTACGGGCGCATCGACAACCGCTGAGGCCCTGTCCGTGAAGGAGAAACCAACCATGAAACGCGCAATTGTTGTGTTCATTTCCGGCATGTCGCTGGCCTTCAGTCTGTCCGCGCTGGCGGCTGGTGGCGGCGGCGGCGGTGGTGGCGGTGGCGGTGGCGGTGGCGGCGGCGGTGGGGGCGGTGGCGGTGGCGGGGAGATGGCCAACAATCCGGATCGCGACTTCAGGGCGGGCATGGCGGCGGTCCGCAAGGAGGACTGGCAGCAAGTCCTGGCGCACATGACCGTCTACGTCCTGCGCAGCCCCGGCGACGCCGACGCCTGGAACGAACTCGGCCACGCGCACCGCAAGCTGGGCAACCTGGATGCCGCACTGAGCGACTATGACAAGGCGCTGACGATCAATCCAAAGCACCTGGGCGCGCACGAGTATCTCGGCGAAGCCTATCTGCAGATGGGCGATCTCGCGCGGGCCGAGAAGGAACTGAAGGTGCTTGATTCGCTCTGCTTCTTTCCATGCGAACCGTACACCGACCTGAAAGCGGAGATCACGAAGTACCGGAGCCAACACGCGAAGTCGGGGTCGTAGCGGCTTCACCGCCTGGGCCAGGCTGCCATGGCGCTCACCCCGAGAAACGCAACGCCGTTGGCGCACGCACTGACTCCGCGCGCGGCCGCGGTGGCCCAGGTGCTTGCCGGGGTGCTGTACATCCAGGCCGCCGCGGGCGCGCAGCAGGTCGAGATCAAGACCGATGGCCAGGGCGAGTCCATCACCGTGACGGCGTCCGCCGAGATGCGGGTGGACCCGCGCACGGCCTGGAAGGTCATCACCGACTACGACCACCTTGCCGAATTCATTCCCTACATGCGCAGTTCCCGCGTGGTGCAGCGCGATGCCGACCGGTTCCTGATCGAGCAGACGGGAGAGTTCAGCTTCCTGGTCTTCAGGCAGCCGGTGCAGGCGGAGCTGGCGGTTGTCGAGTCCCCGCAGCGGCGGGTGACGGCGCGCGCTGTCGGCGGAAACCTCAGGGAGATGGAGGGCCGTTACACGCTCGAGAGCCTGCCCGCGGGCACCGTGCGCCTGAGCTACTCAGGTCGCCTGGTGCCTGACTTCGCGATCCCGCCGGTTATCGGCAAGCTGGTGGTGCGCAATGTGCTCGCCACACAGTTCAGCGCGATGGTCAAGGAGATCGTGCGTCGCGATGCGGAGAAGGAGCAACCCGTCGAGTGAGTCGTCGTCGACGATGACGACGCAGAGAGATCGCCGCAGGCACTGCCTGCCGCTAGATTTCCTTCAGCACTTCGGCACCCGGCGCGGTCATGCTGGGCGTGAATTCGACAACGTCGAAGCGGGCGCATCCGCTCTTTGCAAACGGGTCCTCCTCGAGGATGGCCTCGAGTTCCCGGCGATTGCCGGAGCGTGCGAGTATCACGCCGCCCTTGCGAGGCACCTGCCGTCCTGATGCAATGAAGAGGCCGCTCTCGTAGTGCTTCTTCAGCCAGGCGACGTGCTCGGACATGAGCGCGTCGAGGTCCTCGAGCGGACGGATATACGTGAGCGTGACGATGAACATGATGGACTTCGTTCCTTGATGGGAGATGGCTGCGCCGGAAAGGCGCACCGCCTTTGTACGCCAGACCTAGTCTGCCAGGGAGAAGTCGACCGCGGCTGCCGCATGCAGCGCCGTGCTGTCCAGCAGCGGCAATGCGCTGTCGGCGTTCTTGACCAGCAGCGAAATCTCGGTGCACCCCAGCACGATGGCCTGGGCGCCGCGGCCCTGCAGCGAGGCGATCACGCGGCGGTAGGCTTCGCGCGAGGCGTCGTCGACGATGCCGACGCACAGCTCGTCATAGATGATGCGGTGCACCTCGGCGCGCTCGCCGGGCTCGGGCACCAGCACCTCCAGGCCGTGCCGCTGCGCGAGCCGGTCCTGCATGAAGCCTTGCTCCATCGTGAAGGCGGTGCCGAGCAGGCCCACGCGGCGTACGCCGATGCGGGCGGCGGCGGCGCCAACCGGATCGCCGATATGGATGAAAGGCAGCGGCGTCGCGGCCTGGATGCGATCGGCCAGCTTGTGCATGGTGTTGGTGCACAGCACGATGCATTCCGCGCCGCCGGCATGCAGCCGGCGCGCGGCATCCTCGAGGATGGCCCCGGCATCGGCCCAGCGGCCTTCATGCTGGGCGCGCTCGATCGGGCCGAAGTCGACGCTGTGCATCAGCAGCTGCGCCGAACGCAGCGGCCCGAGGCGATCGCGCACCTGCTGGTTGATGAGGCGGTAGTACTCGCTGCTGGATTCCCAGCTCATGCCGCCGATGAGGCCGATGGTGCGCATTGCAATGACGGGTTCGGATGTCGAAGCGGGGATGATGCCCTGCAAAACAGGAAATTTCCGCTGCATCGCAGCGCCGTTGACTACAGATCTTTCGGCAATCCATCGCCTGAGAAGCGCCAAAAATCAAACGACGCGTGCGGCCCCTCGCGAAGAGGGCACGCACATCACACATTTGGCCGACTCTCGACCGGTGGCAGCGCATCGCCCCGCAGAACACCAGGCCTTCTTCTCAACCATCGAATCGTGACCCGAATCATCAACATATCGCGTGATCTTCCTGCCGCGCATACGCCGCATTGCAGGGAAGGCGCCAGAAACCCAGAGAAGACCGATCGTCCGATGCGTCAAGAATTCCCTGGTCCGGAAACCCGCACGGAGGCTGAATGAACAAGGGTCTCTTCGGCCATGCGATCGCGTACCTGTGCAGTCCCCGAACATGGTTCCTGGCGACGAGGATCGGAGCGCGCAAGGTCGCGGCGGAGCCGGCTCCACGCCTCGATCGGGCCGCCGTTCCACGGATTCCGGCTGCCGCCGGCGAGCCCGTCGAACTGCAGCAATTGCTGGGCCTGACGTCACGAACCCACGGGCCCATGCTGCAACGCCACAACATCGGCCTCGAGCTCGTCCTGCCAGACCAACCGATCTTCGTGCTCGCGGTGCCCGACGACCTCCAGCTCCTACTCGGACACATCTTCGACATGGCTGCCAGCCTGCTGCGAGGCGGTACCGCACTGCACGTGCTGGCCCGTGCCGACGGGCATCATGCCGTGATCAACTGGCGCGATGCCGGTGATGAAGGACCGCAGCTCGCGCACGCTTTCGAGGGCTTTGGCAGACCGATCGCCTCGCGGGCACTGACCTGCCAGACGATCGCCGCCAGGTACGGCGCACGGGTCTACCCCGCCCCCTCGCCGCTGGGAGATCGCAGCCTCACTCTGCGAATTCCGCTGCATCGGCAACGCAAGACACCCAGACCCGGAGTTTGCCCCTGATGACACAGCGGCCCTCGCCCGAACCGACAAGCAGTCCATTGCACCCGCAACTCGCGCGAGCCGATGCGAACGCGCGCCCTTCGGTGCAGCTCGCTTCCCGCACCCTGGACTGGTGCTTGCTCTACACTGCCCTGGCGGGCCTGGTCAGTTCGATCTGGCTCGGCACCTGTCAATCGGAAGAGCGCGTGGCCGACGCCAGCCTCTCGACGCTGGCGCCTATCCTGCGATCGCCCCGCCCGCGGCAGAACATCGACTTCGACCTGGAACGGGGCATGACGGCGAGGCCATGATTCAGACTCACCGCTCCATCGATCAATGACGGTTTCGATTGGAGCGCCGACAGGTGCGTTTTACTGCAGGAACGTCGGCTTCGCGTAGCCCGGGAACTTGCTGTCGACCACCGTGCGGAAGTCCTTCGAGTGGTAGGCATCGACGATGTCCTTGGCCCAGCCCGTGTCCTTGTCGGCGCGCTTCACCGCGACCACATTGAGGTAGTGGTCGGGCGTCTTCTCGAGCACCACGGCTTCGGTCAGCTTCAGGCCCGAGGACATCGCGAAATTGCCCGTGATGACCGCGTAGTCGGTGTCGCCCAGCGAACGCGGCAGCTGCGCGGCCTCGAGCGGGATGAACTTCAGCTTGCGCGGGTTCTCGGCGATGTCCTTCTCGGAGGCGCGCAGCGCATCGATGCCGGGCTTCAGCGTGATCAGCTTGTTCTGCTCCAGCAGCACCAGCGCACGGGCCAGGTTGCTCGGGTCGTTGGGCAAGGTGAAGCGGTCGCCGTCCTTGACCTCGGCCAGCATCTTGCGCTTGCTCGCGTAGATGCCCAGCGGTGCGATCGGGCCCTGCACCAGTTCGACGATGTCGAGCTTCTGGTCGGCCGCGAACTTCTGCAGGTAGACCCGGTGCTGGAAGAAGTTGGCATCGAGCGAACCCTGCGCCAGCGCCAGGTTGGGCTGCACGTAGTCGTTGAACTCGACCAGCTTGACCTTGTAGCCCTTCTTTTCGAGCAGCGGCACGATGCCGGCCTTGAGCTGGTCGAAGTTGGAGCCGGCGGTGCCGCCGATCACCAGGTCCTTCTTGGCCGCGGCCTGGGCCTGGGCTTCGAGCGAGAGGCCGCCGAGCGACAGTGCGAGCACCGACAGAGCGAGGACGGAACGGCGGACGAGAGATGTTTTCATGGGAGACAGTCAACAGCAGTGAAGAAACGATTCGACGCGCACCGAGCTTCAGGGCGCAATGGGAGACACCGGCGCAGCCCGAAGCCAGGGATACCGCGGAACCGGCTTCGCCGGGCCGCCGGTATCGCCCCCTTGAGGGGCTGAGGTCCGCGGCTCCAAGCCTGCCTCCGCAGGCGCTTCGGGGGTCATCTTTTATCCAGGCGGCGCGCGGCGGTGTTGCCGACGAACTGGATGATCTGGACCAGCACCACCAGCAACGCCACCGTGAGCACCATCACGTCGGTCTGGAAGCGGTAGTAGCCGTAGCGGATGGCGAGGTCGCCGATGCCGCCGCCGCCCACCACGCCGGCGATCGCCGAGTACGACAGGAAGCTCACGGCCAGCACGGTGAAGGCCAGCACCAGGCCCGAACGGGCCTCGACGATCAGCACGCGCCAGATGATCTGCAGCTCGGAGGCGCCCATCGCATGGGCCGCCTCGATCACGCCGCGCGGCACCTCGCGCAAGCACTGGTCGACCAGCCGCGCCAGGTACGGGATGGCCGCCACCGACAGCGGCACCGCGGCCGCCAAGGGCCCGATCGACGTGCCCGCGATCACGCGCGTGAAGGGCACCAGCGCCACCAGAAGGATGATGAAGGGGAAGGAGCGCACGGTGTTCACGATCCAGTTGAGGATCAGGAAGGCCGGCTTGTTCTCCAGCGACTGGCCCGGACCGAGCAGGAACAGCAGCACGCCCAGCGGGCCGCCGATCAGGAGCGCGGCCGAGAGGCCGATGCCCAGCATCATGAAGGTCTGGGCGATGGCGATCCCGAGTTCGGGCAGGATGGCGACGATGTTCTCAGGCATGGGCCGGCTCCCTCTGCGTGGATGCCGCGGCCCGGGCTTCGAGCGCTTCGCGCGCATCTCGCTCGCGCCTGCGCACCAGGGCGTCGATCTCGCGGCCCAGCACAGTGGCGCGCTCGGTCGCTGGTGCATCGACCTCGAACTGCTCCACCAAGCGGCCCTGCTCGAGGATCGCGACCTGGCGGCACAGCACCTCGACCACCGACAGCTCATGGGTGACGATGACGATCGTCACGCCGAGCTTCTCGTTGATGTCGCGCAGCGTCTCGAGCAGCGCGCGCGTGGTCTCGCTGTCGAGCGCCGAGGTGGGTTCGTCGCACAGCAGCACCTGGGGCCGAGGCGCCAGCGCACGGGCGATCGCCACGCGCTGCTTCTGGCCGCCCGAGAGTTGCGCCGGGTAGCTGTCGATCTTCTCGGCCAGGCCGACCAGGTCGAGGCATTCGCGGACCCGGGCCCGGATCTGCTCGCGCGAATGGCGGCCATGGATCTTGAGCGGAAAGGCGACGTTGTCGCCCACGGTCGCGTTCTGGATCAGGTTGAACTGCTGGAAGATCATGCCGATGTTCTGCCGCGTGTCGCGAAGTTCGCGGCGCGACAGCGTGGTCAGGTCGCGGCCGCCGACCCGCACCTTGCCGGCATCGGGACGCTCCAGCAGGTTGATCAGGCGCAGCAGGGTCGACTTGCCGGCGCCGCTCTTGCCGATCAGGCCGAACACGTCGCCTTCATGGATGTCCAGCGACAGCGAACGCACGGCGTCGAATACTTCGCCGCCGGGCAGAGTGAAGGATTTCTGCACCGATTCGAGTCGGATCAGGGGTGGCCGAGACGCAGGCACGGCCGGGGGAGAGGAAGTCATGAACAGAGCGGTCGCGCAGCACCTGGCGAAAAACAGGCGGGCCGGAACGGCGGCGCGGCAAAGCCTGCAATTGTCGCGGACCGTTGCTTCGGAGGGAACGAAGCATTCGAAAGGTGCTTATATGCGCAGCGCATAAGAGCCCTGCCTCGTCGGCAAGGCCCTATTGCACGGCGTCGAACAACTGGCGGTCGACCTTCCAGTCGGGTCCGTAGGTGGCGTCGGCATAGGCGTACACCACGGCCGAACCCAGGAGCCCGTGCAGCACGTCGCCTTGCGCTGCGCGCCGGCTGATGACGGCGTTCAGCGCGCCCTTGCGCGCCAGGTCCTGCAGGGCCTGGTCGACCCAGCGCTTGAGCTGTGCCGGCTCGAGTGCCGCGACTTCCTTCTTCATCGCCTCGATCTGTTCGCGCAGCCAGTTCGCGCCTTCGRCATTGGCCACCTGCGAGGCCGACTCCGGCTCGGGCTTCGGCACCGCAGGCGCGGGGATGGCGGCGCGAGTGTCGGTCGCGCCTTCGCTCTCCGGCTCGTTGCGCAACAGCGAGCGAAGGTAGGAAAAAGCGTTCTCGATGGTGCGCAGCGACTTGTTGGCGGCCCGCCGCTCGAGCACCTCGATCTGGGTGCGCACCCGCTCGTCGCCGAACTCCTTCAGGAGGCCTTCCAGCTTGATTTCTCGAATGCCCAGCGTTTCGGCGCGCAGCACCAGCGTGGCATCGACCGGTTCGCCCACCTGCGGCCGGGGTGCCAACACCTGGCGCTTCTTGCGCACCGCGAACTGGACCTCGGTGATCACCCTGCCCTGCTTGTGCTCGATCAGGTCGATCTCGAGATCGGTTTCGGCGTTGATTTCGGCCACCGCGTCCTTGACGCGTTCGTTCTTGAACTTGCGCCATTCGCGCCGTTCGGGCCCGGGGCCGTTGCTCAAGGCATCGACCCACCAGGTGACCGGCTTGCGGCTGGTGACGCCGCTGGGGTTCTCGCGATAGCGCGCACAGATCTCGTAGAGGGCCACCGCCGTGTAGGAGCCCAGCTTGGCAAGCACGTCGAGGTCGATCCGGGCCCAGCGCTGCGGATCCCTCAAGGCGGCCATGATGGTCGGCGGATAGGACCAGCTGACCCAGTTCTCGCCGCGCCTCAGTTCCAGCGCGACTTCGGACAGCATCGAGAAGCCGCGCCACTTGACGCCGTCGCCCGGGGCGGTCGACTCCCAGTCGACCTCCAGGCTGCGCATCTCGATGAGGTACTTCTTGGCCGCGGTACGCTCGCTGCCGCTGGAACCGGTGGTGCGCAGGATGGCCGCCAGCGGTGCCTCGAACATGAAGTCGGCCGCGGGCATGCCGGGCATGGCGACCAGACGCGTCTGCGCTACCTGCAGCAGCGCGCTGTAGATCCGGCGGCCGGTCAGGGTGACCCGGGCCGAGCGCGGCATCATCACGATCATCTCGTGCGGCTTCCTGAGCTCCAGCACGTCGTCGACGGCGTGGCTCATGAGGGGCTTTTCGCCCGGATTTCCCGCGATTGGATGGCTCATTGCGAGTTCGATGATATGTCCAACGATGTTTGGACACAAGCCCGCGCCGCTATCGGTACAGGAACCCGATCAAATCCTGGACATTTGGGAACGACAGGCACGCGGCGAACCCGATTAAAAGCTGGACGGTTGCCCGAAACAGGCCTTCGTCGGTGCCTGCCCGACGCGATTAAAAGCCGGACATTTGGCTTTTCACCCCCTTTCGCTGGCGTGTCCCGGGCCTCGAAAAGGCGCTTAAAACCCGGACACTTGCGTCAAGCTGGTGCAGATCGAGCGAATTCGGGGCTGTGGACAAGATGGAAGACGGCACCGATGTCGACCCGGACAGATGCCGATGGAAGGCTGGACACCTTCGCTCAAAAGCTGGACGCAAGCGATTAAAGCCTGGACACTTGCCCCCTTAGATTGCTTATAAGTTGTTGATTTAATTGAAGAAATTGGCATTTTGGCGGCGCTTAATCTCTTGAATTTATTGAAGTTCTTCTCTTAATCTCCCGAGAAGGCTGGATAAGAGGTCCCAAACCCTCCCAGGAGCCCTCCACTTCTGCCGATGCATCAAGGTTTCTTCGTTTTTTCGTGTGTGCCCTGCATAATC